>NZ_JBTNDR010000053.1:0-18549 GCF_054510895.1 Arthrobacter sp. HLT1-20
CATCCTCACGGAGCCAGTCAGTTGCTGAGTCACATTCATCAGATGGTACAGCCGCTACCTACTCTGCCAGCTAGTCCCAGACCAGCTACATACAAGACTCACAGTCAGTTGCTTAAGTCAGCCTACGTGGTGGAGCCAGCGCACGGGGGCGCCGGCTGCTGCGTGGCGGAATGGTTCCAGTTCCTCATCCCACGCCTCCCCCAGAGCCAGGGAGAGCTCCTGGTAAACCACTGAGGGGTCGCCCTTGCCGATCTCGTAGGCGTAACGGATCCGGTCCTCGGAGACCATGATGTTCCCATGCACGTCTGTGACGGCATGGAAGATGCCCAATTCGGGGGTGTGCGACCACCGAGAGCCGTCAACTCCGGCACTGGGGTCTTCAGTGACCTCATAGCGCACATTGGCCCACCCCCGCAGGGCGGAGGCCAGCTTGGCTCCTGTGCCGGCCGCGCCGCGCCACAGCAGTTCAGTGCGCAAAACATTGGGCGCAGCGGGCTGTGCAGTCCACTGCAAGTCCGTGCGCTGATCCATCACCCCGGCAATGGATGACTCAATATGCGGGCACATGACAGCCGGGGCTGAGTGCACAAACAAAACACCGCGCGTGGTTTCTACCTTCATTCCATCCTCCATTGCAGTAGGTGCGTCTTCCCCAACGACCTTCTTAGGATGAAAATTTTTCTAGCGCGGATCTTGCGTGAACTGACCCTGTCTGTCTGGGCTCGAGGCCCGCCTTTGGTTGTTTGGCGTTAGCTTCCTATCATTGTGCCGTAGCTGGGCACATTACGCCACCGCAGCCCCTGCGCCCGGTCGCTAGTGGGCCTTTCGGCCCGTCACGCCCTCGGATGAGCAGTGCGGTAGCTGTCCCTGAGCCGCTCCACAGAGACGTGCGTGTACAGCTGCGTGGTGGCCAGGGAACTGTGGCCCAGAATCTCCTGCACAGTGCGCAGATCCGCCCCGCCGTCGAGCAGGTGGGTGGCGGCCGAGTGCCGCAGTGTGTGCGGGCCGGTGGCGGAGGTGTCCTCTAGGGAAGAGAACACCCGATCCACCACTGTGCGCACTGTGCGTTGGTCAATGCGGCCCCCGCGCAGGCCCAGGAAGAGCGCCGGGCCACTGTGCGGTTTGTGCAAGGAGCCGCGCGCCGCACTGAGCCAGCGTCCCAGTGCAGCGTCCGCAGGCACCCCATAGGGGACAACACGTTCCTTGTTGCCCTTGCCCACCACTTTGACGGTGCGCCGTTCCCGGAACACATCATCCACATCCAGCCCGGCAAGCTCCCCGACACGGATGCCTGTGGCATAGAGAAGTTCAACCATGGCAAGGTCCCTTATTGCCACGGGGTCCCCTGACTGTGCGGCTGACCCCATGCCCTCAAGTAGCCTGCCCACCTGCTGCTGCTGTAGTACCGCCGGAAGGGATTTCTCGCGTTGGGGGGCCTTGAGCCGCAGGGCAGGGTCCACAGCAATGATTTCCTCACGTAGTGCCCACGCAGTGAAACTGCGGACCGTGGCGGCACGACGGGCCAGTGTGGAGCGGGCCAGGCCGGCAGAGTTTTGCTCCCCAAGCCACCGCCGCAGGGAGCCTAGGTCCAGATCCGCCAGCGTTGAGAATCCTTCGGCCACGGCATGAATAAGCAGGGCGTCAACATCGCCCCGATAGGCCCGGATGGTGTGATCGGAGCGGCCACGCTCCATGCGCAAATAGCGTTCGAAGGCATCGGCAGCCGCTGCCATGGCCGGGGGCAGTGCTGAACGTTCATCAAGATCCACACCACCACTGTGCGCTGTTGCGGTGGTCGGGGCAAGTTCCCCCGCCGCCGGGCAGCTATTCCAATCCTGCGTTTTTCAGATAGTTGCCCAGATAATCCTGTGTCAGCGCTTGAGCAATGGCAGCGATGGCGGGATCGTCCCGGATCACTATCGATTGGCCATCGGCGCTGGTGCCCGTCCCCAAGGTGGGCAAGGTAAAGGAGATGACATCGGCACTTCTGACACTGCGCAGGCTGAACGCCAGGGAGGCCAGCATGGCCAGGTTCACGTCCGCATCGACGCTGACAAAGGGTGAGACCTCGTTGACCAAATCCGTGACCTTGAGGGGGTTGGACAAGGTTGCCGGGTCCAAGACTTTGTTGAGGACGGATTTGAGAAACATTTGCTGGTTTCTCACGCGCTGGTAGTCGCCGTCGGCAAAGGCGTACCGTTCACGGACAAATCCCAGGGCCTGGTCTCCGTTGAGTGTCTGCGGCCCGGCGGCAAAGGTGTAGTTGCCGTGAACTGAGGTGAAGGGCATGGGCACGTTGACCTCTATGCCGCCGAGGGCGTCAGTCACTGCCTTGAAGCCCTGAAAGTCCACGATGACCACGTGGTCGATTCTTTGCTTGAACAGCCCTTCCACCGTCTGCACCACCAGGGGCACGCCGCCAAAAGCCATCGCGGCATTGATTTTCGCTTCCCCGTTCCCGGGGATTCCAACCCACGTGTCGCGCATGATCGACATCAAGTAGATATGCTTCCGATCAGTTGGAATGTGGGCCCACATGATGGTGTCGGAACGCTGGTTTGAGGGTATCCCTTCTTCGGCCAGGTCCACTGCGTCGCCCCGGCTGTCGCTTCCCAACAGTAGGATGTTCATGGCCGAAGCCGCTGCCTGGGACGACGGCGCCTGGGTGGGGCGCAGTTGTTCGCTGGGGAACGCCTGGGGTATCTTCTGGGTTTTGGAGTCGAAGCTGTGAACCAGGTTGCCAACAAACACGGCAGCCGCAAGGAGCGCAGCGAGGAATAGCGCAAGAATGATCAGCAGGGCATTGCGGCTCCGGTTGTGCCGGCGCCTTGCGGGCACTTGCTGATCTGAGACCTGGCTCATAGAGGTCATCTTGCCACGGCAGCGGGTTGCTTGTCTGCTGTAATTTCCGCCACCGGGGCAGCTTCCCCGCATCCGGCGCAGCAACCCCCTGGCCTACCGGTTCCGGCGTTTCCAGCCACCTGCCACGCCGTCGGCAAGTCCCATGGCCTCTAGCCGCCCCAGCCCTGCCAGGACAGTGGCTGCGCTCAGGCCGGCAACCACGCACAATTTCTCCACGGACGTGGCGGTTCGCAGGGGCAGCGCATCCATGAGCAGCAGGTCCGCGGTTCCCAGTCCGTCATACAGGGCTGCCTGTGCCTGGGGTTCGGGCGCAAGATTCTCACCCATGGCCCCGGCCAGTTCGGCTATGTCTCCCGCGTCCGTCACGCAGACCGCCGAGCCTTCCCGCAGCAGTCTGTGGCAGCCCGCAGAGTTGGCCGAGTAGACGGACCCGGGAACGGCTCCCACAGGCCGGCTGAGAGTTTCGGCGTGGTGTGCCGTGTTGAGGGCGCCCGAACGCCAGCGGGCCTCCACAACAACCGTGACCCCGCACAGGGCAGCGATCAGACGGTTCCGTTGCAGGAATCTGTACCGTGTGGGGTTGGTGCCGGGAGGCACCTCGGCCACGATGAGGCCGCGTTCGGCGATGGTGCGCAGCAAGTCATCATTTCCCGACGGGTAGAACCTGTCCACTCCCCCAGCCATGACGGCGAGGGTGGGTGGCCCGCTCCCCTGCTCAACGGCGGACTCTTGAGCCGTGCCGCCCAAATGTCCCGCCATGGCGGCACCCAGGGCCCCTCGGTGGGCATGCGCATCGATCCCGTAGGCTCCCCCGCTGACCACTGTGTAGCCTCGCTGGACCAGTGAGCCGGCAATTTCCACGCTCACGTTGGCCCCATAGCCGGTGTTATCCCGGGAACCCACCACAGCAATGCATCGGGACTGCTCAGGAATGCGCCTGACCCTACCCCGGCACCACAGCGCAATGGGCGCCCCCAGCTCGAGATCTTCAAGGGCTCGTGGCCATGACTCGTCCTCCGGAACCAAGAGTCCGCCGCCCAGTCTGGCAACCGTGGCAAGGTCCCGCTCCGGGGCAACATCAGCCAACCGCGGCCGCCAACGCCCCAGCGCCTCGGACAGCCCCGTCCACCGCTGCGTGCCGGCCTCGCTGAGCAACGCGGTGACCTGGCGCTCCACGGCGGCGTTGTTGGCGTCCTCGCCCGCTATGAACGCCAAGGCGGCCTCGGGCCCCAAGAGGCGGATCAAGGCCAGCCCAGGCAGATCCGACGGCTCCATCAGGCGTGTCAGTGCCGCCCGCGCAACACGCAGCCCCCTGCCCGCCGTGTTCTTCTCATCAGCAAACCCGTTCATGGCATCTCTCCTCGTTGCCGCAGTGTCAGTGCCAACCCCACGTCTTCACTGCCGGGGCGCTCACGTCCTTGCAGATCGGCCACCGTCCAGGCCAGCCGCAGGACCCTGTCATAGCCGCGCAGGCTGAGCACACCTGTGGCCATGGCCTTGTCCAGTAATGCCGTGTCATGACCGCCCAGCCGCAACGGTCCACGCAGCACTGTTCCGGTGAGGTCGGCATTGTGGTGCAGTCCCCACGGTTTGAGACGTTCGCTGGCAATATCCCTGGCCAGCAGCACCCGTTGTGCCACTTGGGCCGTTGACTCCCGCCCGCCGGCGTCAGCAAGCTGCTCCAGCTGGACCTTGTTGACGTGCAGCTGGATGTCCACGCGGTCCAGCAACGGGCCCGAGAGCCGGCCAAAGTACCGCCTGCGGGCCATGGGGGTGCATTCGCAGTTGATGCCCTTGCCGGTCGCCTTGCCGCAGGGGCAAGGGTTTGCGGCCAAGACTAGTTGGAAGCGGGCCGGGTACGCTGCCGTGCCGGCTGCGCGATGGAGCACCAGCTCCCCGCTCTCCAACGGCTGGCGCAATGCGTCCAGGACGCGCTTGTCGAACTCCGGTGCCTCATCCAGGAACAATACGCCCCGATGGGCTCGTGATGCGGCCCCGGGCCGCGGGACACCGCTTCCACCCCCAATGATGGCTGCCGTGCTGGCCGAGTGATGAGGGCGCTCATAGGGTGGGCGACGCAGCAGCTGCACCAATGATGCTCTTTTGTGCTCCAAGGAATGAATGGCAGTCACCTCCATGGCCTCGGCGTCGGTGAGATCGGGCAGCAGCCCAGGCAGCCGCTCAGCCAGCATGGTCTTGCCGGAGCCCGGTGGCCCCACCATCATCAGATGATGCCCGCCCGCGGCAGCTATTTCCAAGGCCAGCCTGGCCACCGGCTGCCCGGCCACATCCAACAAGTCAGCCCCTGCCTGCGCGGAACCGGCTGGCTCCGCCGGTTCCGCGTCCCCAGCACCCTGGAGCCCGGCCCCGTCCACCATCACCAGGTCCTTGGGATCGGCACCAAAGTCCAATGCCACCTGCGCCAAACAGCCGTAGCCGCGCACCTGGGCTCCCGTGACCAGGCGTGCTTCGGATAAGTTGTCATTGGAAACCACAAACTGCTTGTAGCCTGCCGAAAGTGCCGCAAGAACGGCCGGCAACACTCCCCGGACGGGGCGCAGACGGCCGTCAAGTCCCAGCTCGGAGATGAAGACAGTGCCGCCGGTGCCCTGGATGTCCCCCGCAGCACCGAGCGCGGCCATGACGATGGCCAGGTCAAACCCGGAACCCTTCTTGGGCAACGACGCCGGCACCAGGTTGACGGTGATTTTGCGCCTGCTCAGCGGGATGCCGGAGTTTTGGGCCGCAGAACGAATCCGCTCGCGGGCCTCCGACAGCGATGCGTCCGGTAGCCCCAGCAGGACAAAATTGGGTAGGGTCTGGCCAATGTCCGCCTCCACCTCAATGACGTGACCGTTCAGGCCCACCAGGGCCACGGCAAGCGCCCTCCCCAGTCCCATCACGCCACACCCTTGAGATGGTCAATGCTCGGGGATGGGGAATTGTCCATGACGATGCCCACAGCATCTATCCGCACAGTCCCCGAGACGCGCTGGTGCTCACGGGCCCAGAGCACTGCCAGGGTGCGCAGGCGCAAAATCTTGGCCCGGGTCAGGGCCTCCAACGGATCACCGTAGCGACGTGAGCGGCGTGTCTTGACCTCGATGATGACAAGCTCGTCGCCGTCCAGCGCAACAAGGTCGATCTCTCCGCTGGGACAGCGCCAATTGCTGTCGATGACCCGGATGCCCCGGTCCTCCAAGTAGTCTGCCGCCATCCGTTCACCGGTCTGGCCCAACACATCTTTCGCCCTCATGATTGCCTCCACGCCCAGCTTGACTGAGGCTGACGGCAGACAACAGGCCGAAATCGGCAATTGTGGACAGGCAGCCCGCCTGCCCGCACTGTGGAGGAACAAAGCGGGCGAAAGAACCACAAGGACACAGAAAAGGACGACGCCGGAAGGAAACTTCCGGCGTCGTCCTTTGAAAAAGTCTTAGCCCAGCGGGCCCAACTCGCCTTCCTTGGGAATCTGCAGGTCGTCGGACTTGATCAGCTCTTCAACATTGACATCCTTGAAGGTGATCACGCGCACGTTCTTCACAAAACGGGCCGTCCGGTACACATCCCACACCCAGGCATCCTGGAGCGTGAGGTCAAAGTACACCTCGCCGTCGGCCGAGCGGGCCTGCAAATCTACATGGTTTGCCAAGTAAAAGCGTCGTTCAGTTTCCACCACATAGCTGAACAGGTTCACCACGTCACGGTATTCGCGGTAAAGCTGCAGCTCCATATCAGTTTCGTAGTTTTCCAGATCCTCAGCACTCATGCTTCCATCATCCATCACGAGGGGCCCACTTACCCAACGGGGCGGCTAGGGCGCCGGCATCAGCGCCCACGCCCCGACGAAGAACTAGATCAGGCGCCACGTTTTCCGGTGGTAATCGGTGGGACCCTGCTCGGCAATGGCTGCCCGGTGGGCCACTGTTCCGTAGCCCATGTTGGACTCCCAGCCGAAGCTGGGAAACTGCTGGGCAAGCTCGGTCATGATGCCGTCGCGCTCAACCTTTGCCAGGACGCTGGCGGCAGCCACTGACAGGCACGTCATGTCCGCCTTGATGCGGGTCTGGGTGCGCCAGGGCTGGGCAGCGGCGGGTGCAACGTTGGCGGCGAACAGGTCAAGGTCCCCCTGCACGGGTTCGGAAAGCCAGTCCTGGTTTCCGTCAAGGATCACAAAATCGGGGCTCAGTGTGGCGGCGGCCTGGGCCATGGCGCGGGTGCCTGCCAGCCGCAGGGCCCCCACCAAGCCAATGGCGTCGATCTCCTGGGCGCTGGCGTGACCCACTGCGCTGGCGGCTGCCCAGTCAACAATGGCGGGCACCAGGGCCTCACGCACGGCCGGGCGCAACAGCTTGCTGTCCTTGACGCCGGGAAGTTCAGTGGCGGTGCTGGCATGGATGATCACGACGCCGACGCTGACGGGGCCCGCGAGCGATCCGCGACCTACTTCATCGCAACCAGCAACAATCGCATAGCCCTGAGCCGCGAGCTCACGCTCCCATTCAAGGGTGGGTGCTGCAGCGGCCACTACTGCCCTGCCGTCTCATGTTGTGCTGCCACGCTTGAACTCTGTGGGGCCGGAACATCCTTGAAGACATCGGGGTAATTGCCCAGAATGTCCCATCGCGACAGCGGCCAGGCGATCACAATGGCCCGCCCCTCGACGTCGTCGATCGGCACAAAGCCCGTGCCGTCATAGCTTTGGTGGGCGCGGGAGTCCTGGGAGTTGTTTCTGTGGTCCCCCATGACCCACAGCTTCCCCTCGGGGACTGTTACTTCAAACGTGGTCTCCGACGGCGCGGCCCCAGGATAGAGGTAGGGCTCGGTGATGGCCTTGCCGTTGATGGTCAGCTTCCCCTCGGCGTTGCAGCAGAGAACCTTGTCCCCTGGCAGGCCAATGACACGCTTGACCAGGTGCTGTTGGGAATTGTCCGGTGCCAGGCCGATGAAAGTGGCAACGTCGGAGATCCAGCCAACAGGGCCGTCGTCCTTGGGCGTCTCCTGGAGCCAGCCCTGGGTGTCCTTGAAAACAACAATGTCACCGCGTTTGAGCTCAAAGGGTTGCGGAACCAGCAGGTTCACAAAGATCCTGTCCTGGATCGCCAGGGTGTTCTCCATGGAACCTGAAGGGATGTAGAAGGCCCGGAACAGGAATGTTTTGATCAGGAAGGAGAGCACCACGGCGATGACCACAATGGTGAGAAGTTCCTTGCCCCACGCCCAGGCCTGGCGCCCGACGCGCTCACCCAGGGTGCCGTCGTCGTCCGGCCCCGGCGTCTCAGCTTTCAAGTGGCGGGCCCGCAGGTCTTGGCGCACCCGCGGGTCGGGCGGCTCCGGGACGGATCCGTCATGGGAGAGTGCGCCACCGGTTTCCTCCGCATCACTGGGTTGCATCAACGTCTATTTCCTTACAAAAAGTCAGGTCAAAAAATGATCGTACACGCCATAGCTGGGCGCAAAGGCCCATCGGCGCTAAGGCTGGACTGCGCCGTCGCGGTTAAGGACGTGGATGCGGCCCAGCGGCCACACAGTGGCGACTGGGGAACCAATGACCCTGCTGGTGGAAATCAGGCCGCCGCCGGGGGCACCCAGCAAGGACCGTGAGTCACGTGAAACGCTGCGGTGGTCCCCCATGAGCCACAATCTTCCCTGCGGGACGGTGACCTCGAACTTCACCAAGCTGGGCGCATCCCCCGGATACAGGTAGCTCTCGGTGACGGGTACACCGTTGATTTCAAGAAGCCCGCCGGCCGAGCAGCATTTCACGGTGTCCCCGGCAACGCCAAGAACGCGCTTGACGTAAATATTGTTGTTGGGCATCAGACCCAACCACTGTCCCGCGCCAGCAATGCCGTCCACAACGGGACCTGCGCCTGATTTGAGCGGCGTGAAGGAGCCCCTGCCGTCGAAGACCACAACATCGCCACGGGCGATGGGCTGGTTCACGAAAGCCAACCGTGAGACTAGGACGCGGTCGCCGGTGAGTAGCGTCGGTTCCATGGATTCCGAGGGAATATAGTAGACATCCATCCAGATGTTCCGCACCACCGCCAGGAACACGAAGATGATGAGAACTGCAAGAACAACAAAACGCCAGCCCAGTTTCCTGGACTGGCGTTTCGCTTGAGTCAAAGTGCTTTTCCCGGTAATTACTTGGTGGGAAGGTTGTCGCGCTTTTCCTTGATCTTTGCAGCCTTGCCGCGCAGGTTGCGCATGTAGTACAGCTTGGCGCGGCGTACGTCACCCTTGGTGACAACTTCGATCTTTTCCAGAACCGGGGAGTGTACCGGGAAGGTACGCTCTACGCCGACGCCGAAGGAGATCTTGCGAACCGTGAAGGTTTCGCGAACGCCGTCGCCCTGGCGGCCAAGGACGAAGCCCTTGAATACCTGGACACGTGAGCGGGAACCTTCAATGATGTTCACGTGAACGTTGAGGGTGTCGCCGGCACGGAAGGCGGGGATGTCGCTGCGCAGGCTGGCTGCGTCAACGGAATCGAGAAGATGCATTTTTCTCACTCCAGGCAAACGCCACAGGTCATTTACTTTGTGTCACGGTTTCCATGGACGGCACACTGGCCAGTCACGGAAACCGAAAGTTTTAGAACCGGTTTCCTAGGATGGAGCACCGGTGTGCCGCTCTGTTGACTAACGCTCCCCCTGTGGCAGGAACGCGCCCAGTGGACACATCTACCTATTTTGCCATACTCACTGCCGCGAGACTAATCGCATTGTTGGCAGGAAGTAACCGAATTGAACCGGTTTACGCGTCGGCGCGGCGCACTGCCCTACCATCGACGACGGCGTACCCCAGTTCCCAGAGGACGTTCTTGTCCGCTTTGCTGAAGTTGGAGACGTCCAGGGCATCGATCAAGTCCGGGCGGCGCTCGGCCGTGCGGCGCAGCTGCAGTTCCTTGCGGAACTTGGCGATCTTGCCGTGGTTGCCGCTGAGCAGCACGTCAGGGACTTCGCGTTCGCGCCAGCTGGAAGGCTTGGTGTAGACGGGGTACTCCAGCAAACCGTCGGAGTGCGACTCCTCAATCAAGGACTCGGGGTTGCCCACCACGCCGGGGATGAGGCGGCCAATGGCCTCCACCATGGCCAGCACGGCAACTTCGCCGCCGTTGAGCACGTAGTCGCCCAGGCTGACGGGGCGAACCGTGTACTGATCAGCAGCCCACTCCAGCACTCGCTCGTCAATGCCCTCGTAACGCCCGCAGGCAAATACCAGGTGTTCTTCCTCGGCGAGCTCGTAGGCAAGCTGCTGGTTGAACACCTCGCCGGCCGGGGACGGCACAATGAGCGTTGGTTTGCTACCTTCGGCCACCGGAGAGGCCACCGCAATGTCCGTGAGCGCTTGAGCCCAGGGCTCGGGCTTCATGACCATACCGGCACCACCACCGTACGGGGTGTCATCCACCGTGCGGTGCCGATCCTTCGTGTAGGAGCGCAGGTCATGCACGGCCAACTCCAGCAGCCCTTCGGTGCGGGCCTTGCCAATCAGGCTCAGGTCCAGGGGCGCCAGGTACTCCGGGAAAATACTGACAACATCAAACCGCATTACTGGGGCGTTCCTTCCGAGTCAGCAATGTGGGCCGCTTCGCCGGACTCGTCGCTCGCGGTTACTTCCTTGTTGACTGTGAACAAGCCCGCGGGCGGGGTCAGCAGGACATAGCCCGCTTCAATGTTGACCTCGGGGACGATCTCGTCAACGAACGGGACAAGTACCTCATCGCCTTCGTTGTCTTCCACCAGGAGCAGGTCCTGCACCGCCTGGGTGCGCAAACCAATCACCTTGCCCACCTTTTGCGTGCCAACCCGAACCTCAAGGTTCAGCAGCTCGTGTTCGTACCAGGCGTCGTCGTCCTCGTCATCATCGGATTCAAAGAACAAGGTGGCGCCGCGCAGCAGCTCCGCATCGTTGCGGGTGTTGGTGCCCTCGAAGCCGAGCAGGAGGATGTCCTTGTTCCAGCGCGAGCTCTTGACCGTCAATGTGCCGAGCTTGGCCGGCTCCACCACAAATTCAGTGCCGACGGCGAAACGTGAATCGGGGGCGTCGGTGAGGACAAGTGCTGTCACTTCGCCGCGAATGCCGTGGGGTTTGCCAATCCGGGCAACCTGAACCTGCATGAGTACTCCTAGTGCTTGTGTATAGATGGAAAAAAAGTTTGGCCCCGACACCATTATGGTGCCGGGGCCAAACGTTTGGCTTTACTGCTGAAAACTAGGCCCAGCCTGGCGGCTATGCCAAGTTCTGTGACGCAGGTTAGCGGCGACGGTCGGTGTCGACAACGTCAACACGTACCGGCTCACCATTGGCCAAGGCTGCTACCACCGTGCGCAAGGCACGGGCGGTGCGACCCTGTCGGCCAATTACCCGGCCCAGATCGTCTTGATGAACACGCACTTCGAGGGATTCCCCGCGGCGGTTGCTCTTGACGCTCACCTTAACATCCTCGGGAGAGTCAACAATCCCGCGGACAAGGTGCTCCAGCGCTTCAGCCAACAAGCTACTCAGCCTCGGTGCTCTCAGGTGCCTCATCAGCGTCGGCCTTCTTGGCCTTCTTGGTGATGGCTTCCTTGATAACGACGCTCTTGGCTTCGGGTGCAACGAAGGGTACCTTCGGAGCCTTGGTCTTCAAGGTGCCCTCGGCGCCCTTGAGGCCCTTGAACTTCTGCCAGTCACCGGTGATCTTCAGGATCTTGGCAACAGGCTCGGACGGCTGAGCGCCGACGGAGAGCCAGTACTGAGCGCGGTCGGTGTCGACCTCGATGAAGGAGGGGTGCTCGGTCGGGTGGTACTTGCCGATCTCTTCGATGGCACGGCCGTCACGCTTTGAGTGTGAGTCCATAACAACGATGCGGTAGTACGGGGCGCGCATTTTACCAAAGCGCTTAAGGCGAATCTTTACAGCCACTTTTGTGGTTACTCCTGGTTCGAAAAAGGGTCGAACTCCGTTTCACGCTCCCGTGGGGCGGGCCGATCGGCGGATTTCTAAGGACAGGACCATCACGCGGAGAGAGGGGCCGCGCGGATCGAGTACCTGTCCATTATGCCAGATGTTTTCTCACCCGTGCCACTCGTTACGCATTTCACCCCACGTGTTGTCCATCATGGTGCCGCGAGTGCTGACCGTGGCCACCAAAATGCCCGGTTAACCGTGCATCTCGCGGCCAAGGTCAGCACTGCTGGGATTCACCGCGCTGGGCCCACACTTCCCCGTTTCCCGCAGAATCGCGCCAGCGATTGTTCGGGCCGGAAGATGGGGACTATTCAGCCGAGTAGAAGAACAGGCCCATCTTTGCGTTCTCTTCGGCCGCAGCCACCGCCGCAGCCGCCATGGCGGCCAGCGCCTGCAACAAAGGCTCGGTGACCTCGGGCGTGGATTCCATCTCCTCGGCAGCAGCCCACTGTGCAGCCAGCTCCACAACCTCTTCGGGGTCTTCAGGAGCATTCAGCTCGGCAAAGACTTCCAGCAGGGCATCGGGAACGGCGAACAGGGTATCCAGTTCAATATCCACCAGGCTCAGCTCGGCAGCCACGCCTGTTGCGTGGACCGCCTTGACGGCAAACTCGCCCAGCACTTCAATCTCAAAGTCGCTCAGACCGGGGGTGGGCAACACGGGGACGTCCACGGCGGGCGACTTGCCTGCCATCCGCGCCTTGGCACGGGCCACTGCTTGGTGATGGTCGGCGATGAAGAACTCTGAGTAATTGGCCACGCATAAGCCTTTCAAGTTGAGGTTCCGGAGCATTGTGGCCCGGAGGCAACCGGCGGCTTAGCGCGCGGAAGCTATGGCATCAACAGTAACGCGAATCCGGTTGCGCCATGGATCCTCGAAGCTCAGCTGGGCGCCATCGTGCGCCGTGGCTATGCGTTGGCTGGCCAGCCGTTGCGCCAGCGCACCCAGATCGTCACTGTGTGGCAGCGCAATGTTCACCTCACCCAGCCCGAGCGTGTCCTTGCGCGGGCCGGCTCCGCGGCTGTTCCAAACATTCATGGCCATGTGGTGGTGATAGCCGCCGGCGGACACGAACAGGGCCTGACCGTGCCAGCCGGCTGTTTTCTCGAAACCCAAAGTGTCAACATAGAATTTCTCGGCGGACGCCACATCCCCCACTTGCAGATGAACATGCCCGACGGCGGCGGGGGCCTGCCGCTGGCCTGCCACCGATTCCTCACTCAGGTGGGTCGCCAGGAAGTCGTTGGGCGGCAGGGGCAGGGTGTCCATGACCACGGAGCCGCTATTCCAGCTCCATTCGGTGCGGGGCTTGTCCCAGTACAGCTCAATGCCGTTGCCCTCGGGGTCGGTGAAGTAGAACGCCTCGGAAACCAGGTGGTTGGCGCTGCCAACGTAGGCTTCGGGTGAGTATTGTGCGGCGCTGAGAACCGTGGCGGCGAGGGAAGCCTGGTCATTGAACAGCAGGGCCGTATGGAAGAGCCCCGCCTCTCCACGACCGGGAAGGTGCAGTCCGGCGGCGGGCTCAAGGTGAATCAGCGGCACGGTGCCGCGCCCCAGGAACTGGCCGCCGTCCGCCTCGGCCACTACATCAAGCCCCAGCGCCAACTGATAGTAGTTACTCATGAGGGTCATGTCCCCCACTTTGAGCATGACGACTCCCATGCTCAAGTCGGCGGAGAGTTGGTCTTGCTGAGGTAGTTGATGTGTCATATAGTTTCAAACCATGGCCCCGTCGGGAATATTCCAACGCCAGGGCATCTATTTCCCGGCGCCGGGCTGGCCCTTAGGGTGCATGCCTCATGAGCGGTGCCAGCATGGCTATCCGCACACCAAAATTTCCCAGACCCTCGGCCTGCTCCTCCAGAAAAAGTCCTCGAAGGCCCGGCCCCCACTGCGCAGGGGGCAGCTCAACAAATCCGCAGCTGGCATAGAACGGTGCGTTGAACGCCACATCCCTAAAGGTAGTCAGAGTCATGGCGGGGAAGCCGGCCTCGAGCGCCCAGGCCTTGGCCGCCAAGACAAGTGAACGGCCTATCCCCTGACGTCCGTAGGCTGGCGAAACAGCCAGTTGGGCCAGATGCGCCAGCCCGTCAACGATCTCCAGCCTGACAAAACCCGCCGGCGGCCTGCCCGCAACCATGATGTGGAACGCCGCGGCGAAATCGCCTGCCGTGCCCGGTGGCGGGAAATCCGCAATGCTCATGGGCGGGTCCAGCGCTTCGAATGCCGTGTCCGCCTCGGCCTCAATGGCGGGCAAGAGCGCAAACTCACTCAAGGCTGCTGGACGAATTTCAAACATATACGAAGACTAGCTGCTGGCACCCACATTGGCGCCTTAGCTTAGCTAGTCAAGCCGCGCGGCAACCGCTGCCTCGAGTAGCCCTTCAATCAAGGCAGCACCGTCGGAGCTGTCCTGTGGCCTATGTCCGCTCCGGTGCACAATATGTTGAGCTCCGGTGGCATTCAGGTATTCGGCGACTTCTTCATACAAGGGCTCCCAGCCTCCGGTGATGACGGTGGTGGGGACTCCGGGAATGATGTGCAGCGGCGCCTCGGTGGACGGCGCCTGCAACCGGGCCCTGGCTGCCAGCCTGGCGTGAGTCTCCACACCGGGTGCGGCAACAACCGCCATGAGGGTGTTGAACTCCGCCAAATAGTCTTCATCGGAGAGTTCCTGAGAGCGCACAGCCAGGCCCGCAAGATGCGTCGAGTAGGCCGCCGTGGCTGGCAGATCAGCCGTCAAGGACAGCAGCAGCGGTTCAATCAAGATCAAGGAATGCACCAGGTCTGGGCGTTGTACGGCTGCCATCATGGCTGCAACAGAGCCTTGGGAGTGCGCCACCACATGCCCGCCGTCACCCAGCTCGTTGAGTACCATCTGCGCATCAGCTGCAAAGTCGGTCGCCTTGGGCGGCTCGATCGCGTCGAACCCTGTCCGCTTGAGAAAGAGGCAGTCGTAACGCCCAGCCAGGAGATGTTGGGCCGGCCACGCCGCGGCGCCGAAGCCGTCGACGCCGTGGACAAACACAATCCGGGTTTTATTCATTGCAGCAGGTTACCGGATGGGCCTGACAAAACCGCACCGACGTGCGATAGCGTCCCGCGCAAACTGACCATTGCTGCGATAGCGTCAGAAAAAAGCCGGCGAGTGCTGCGGCCAGCGGCCGGGATGCAATAAGACCCCGCCTTGCTGCAGCAAATGTCTGCACAAGACGGGGTCTACGCCAAAAAAACTACTTGCCCAGGTACTTCTCAAAACCCTTGGGCAGGTTCAGGCTTGACGGATCAAAGTCCGCCGCTCCCGTGCCGAAGGATGCGCCGGTTGGCAGGCCCTTGGGGGCGTTGGCCTTCTCCTGGGCGGCCTTCAGCTCAGCGGCAGCCTTGGCCGGATTACCGGACTTGGCTTTCTTCTTGGGGACCTGCTTGCCCTTGCGGGCGCTGTTGAAGCCGCCGGGGCCTGCCATGCCGGGCATGCCCGGAATGCCGCCGCCCTGAGCCATCTTCTTCATCATCTTCTGGGCCTGGCCAAAACGCTCCAGCAGGCCGTTGACCTCGGACACGTGAACACCGGAACCCTTGGCGATGCGGGCGCGGCGTGAGCCGTTCACAATCTTCGGGGCAACACGCTCGTGCGGGGTCATGGAGCGGACGATCGCCTCAACGCGGTCAATCTCGCGCTCGTCAAAGTTCTCCAGTTGCTGGCGCATGTTCGCGGCGCCGGGCATCATCATGAGCATCTTCTTCATGGAGCCCATTTTGCGGATCTGTTGCATCTGGGCCAGGAAGTCATCCAGGGTGAAGTCCTCCTGGTCGGCGAACTTCTTCGCCATCCGCTCGGCTTCGCCCTTGTCCCAGTTCTTTTCCGCCTGCTCGATGAGCGTGAGCACATCACCCATGTCCAGGATGCGGCTGGCCATGCGGTCGGGGTGGAACAGCTCAAAGTCGTCCAGGCCCTCACCCGTGGAGGCGAACATGACGGGCTTGCCGGTGATGGAGGCAACCGAGAGGGCCGCACCGCCGCGGGCGTCGCCGTCGAGCTTGGTGAGGACAACACCGGTGAAGTTGACGCCTTCGTTGAACGCCTGTGCCGTGGCAACTGCGTCCTGGCCGATCATGGCGTCAATGACAAAGAGGACTTCGTCGGGGTTGATGGCGGCCCGGATGTCCGAGGCCTGCTTCATGAGTTCGGCGTCGATGCCCAGGCGGCCGGCGGTGTCAACAATGACCACGTCGTGCAGCTTGGACTTGGCCTCGGCCAGACCGGCCAGGGCCACGGCTACGGGATCGCCGGTGGCACTTTCAAATTCGCTGCTGACACCGGGGTGGGGGGCAAACACGGGAACGCCTGCGCGCTCACCGTTGACCTGCAGCTGCTTGACGGCGTTGGGGCGCTGGAGATCCGCAGCCACCAACAGGGGGCTGTGACCCTGACCCTTGAGCCACTTGGACAGCTTTCCGGCCAGGGTGGTCTTACCGGCACCCTGCAAACCAGCCAGCATGATGACTGTGGGAGGGTTCTTGGCCAGGTTGATGCGGCGGGTTTCGCCACCAAGAATTGTCACCAACTCTTCGTTGACGATCTTGACAATCTGCTGCGCCGGGTTCAGCGCCTCATTGACCTCGGAACCCAGGGCCCGTTCACGGACTTTGGAGGTGAATTCGCGAACCACGGGCACTGCAACGTCAGCATCCAGCAGGGCGCGACGGATCTCGCGCACCGTGGCATCGACGTCGGCTTCGCTGAGCCGGCCCTTGCCACGGAGGTTCTTGAAAGTTGCTGTCAACCGATCAGATAGGGAGTTGAACACGCGCCGCGCACTTCTTTCGTCAGGGATTAACCAGCACCCGCGCGACCCGGCCATCTGACCCGGCCGCGCATGACGGGCGCGGCAATTACATTATTCAGGATGAGACCGGCGGAATGTTGGCTCCTGGCCACCATCCCGCTCCCTTTCCTGAGGGACTCAACTATCAAGGGTACCAACTGGCGGGACACTTCGCTGCACAGTCCCGGCGCGCCCAGAATTCGCCCCACCACGCCGCCCGGAAGCGAAAAACCGCCGCCACAAACGGCCATTGCCCACCATTGGTCACGCCGAAGTGACATGCTGGGTTCGTGATAGAAAACACCGCAGCCACCAGTGATTCCTCTGCCGCATCGACTGCCAGGCACGACGCCGGGTCCCCGGCCCAGGCAGTTGGCGCGGCTGATCGGATCAAGACTCTTGTTATTCTTGGCGCCTCGGGCGACCTCACCGGCAGGCTGCTGCTGCCCGGGGTTGCTCGGCTCATTGCCTCGGGGCGCGCCCCCGGCCTGGCTCTGCTGGGCGCCGGCAGTGATGACTGGTCCCCCGTGCAGTGGCAGGAACGGCTCACAGGAAGTTTCGCCGAGGCGCTGACCCCGGGCGGACAATCCACACCCGCCGGAATCCAGGAATTGCAGCGGGTGCAGGCGGAGAGCAGCTACCGGCAGCTAGACGTCACGGCCACGGGTGCGCTCGGCGCCTTCCTCAAGGAGGTCCAGGGCCCGGTTGCCCTGTATTTTGCGCTTCCTCCGGCAGTCAGCCAGAAGGCGTGCCAGATCCTGGTGAAGGAGGACCTGCCGCCCGGCACACGGCTGGTCATGGAGAAACCGTTTGGTTCCAGCACCGAATCGGCACAGGCGCTCAATGCAACCCTGGCCACACTGGTGCCCGAGGACCACATTCACCGGGTGGATCATTTCCTGGGTAAATCCACAGTTCTGAACATCATGGGGCTGCGCTTTGCCAACAGGCTGTTGGAGCACTCCTGGAACGGTGAACACATTGACAAGGTGGAGATCATCTTTGACGAGCCCCTGACGCTGGAAAACCGCGCCCGCTACTACGACCATGCAGGCGCCGGCCGCGACATGATCCAAAGCCATCTCCTGCAAATCATGGCGATCATGGCCATGGAGCCGCCAGCAACGCTGAGCGAAATTGATGTCCGCTCCAACATTGCAGCCGTGCTGCGGGCCAGCACTGTTGGCCCAACCGGGTCCGGCGATGCGGCGCTCCACAGCCGCCGCGCCAGGTACACCCACGGGCGCATCGGCGACCGCCTGGTTCCGGACTACCTCGCCGAGGAAGGCGTTGACCCTGCCAACGACACCGAGACCTTGGCCGAGGTTGAGGTCTACGTGAACAATTGGCGCTGGGCGAATGTGCCCTTCATTTTGCGTTCCGGCAAGGCGCTGGGCCGCGCCCGCAAGGAGGCGGTGGTGACATTCAAGGCCGTCCCGCACCTGCCTGTGGGCTTCAAGGGCACAGACTCCCCCACCCGCTTGCACATCGGCTTTGGCCCGGAAACACTGACCCTTGACCTGGATGTCAACGGGCCCGGGGACCTGTTCACCCTTGACCGGGTCCAGCTGCAGGCCGCCCTGGCCAGTGATCCCCTGCTGCCCTACGGCGAAGTCCTGGACGGTGTGTTGAGCGCGGATCCCCTCCTGTCGGTGCGCGGGGACACGGCAGAGGAATGTTGGCGCATTGTGGAACCTTCTTTTGCCGCGTGGAAGTCCGGGGACGTCCCCATGGAGAACTACCCCGCCGGCAGCCTGGGCCCGGAAAGCTGGGCCACCAGCAACGACTGACAGCCCCCTCCTGGCGGAATCGAACGACGGCGGGAAACTGGGGGGGGTTTTTTATCCCCCCCCAGTCCCCCTTCTTTTCCCCCCCCCCCCCCCCCCCCCCCCCCCCCC
>NZ_JBTNDR010000054.1:0-16668 GCF_054510895.1 Arthrobacter sp. HLT1-20
TCCTCACGGAGCCAGTCAGTTGCTGAGTCACATTCATCAGATGGTACAGCCGCTACCTACTCTGCCAGCTAGTCCCAGACCAGCTACATACAAGACTCACAGTCAGTTGCTCAAACGCCTAGCTCTGGGGGCGGCGGGCCGCCTCGCGCTCTTTCGCCAGCTGGGCCTCGGCGCGGGCCTTGGCATGCACGGCACGTTCCTCAACCAGCCACGCCGGGGGAGCCTGCAGCAGGGCTGTGATCTCCGCCGTCGTGAGGGCATCGGTGATGTTGGAACGGCTCAGGCCGCCAATGGAAATGTTCAGCTTCTGGGCCATGACGGCACGCGGGTGCGGGCCATTGCGGCGCAGCTCGGCCAGCCATTCCGGAGGATTCTCCTGCAAGATCTTGAATTCCTCCCGGCTCAGCGCGTTCTCTTGGAATTCCGCAGGGGCGGCGGGCAGGTGGATGCCCAGCTTCTTGGCCGCGGTGGCGGATTTCATGGCTTGGGGGGAAGGTTTAATGCTCATACCTCTAAGGGTACCGGTGGCCGCGGGGTGCGCTAGGGTAAACAGGTGTCTGAATCCCGCGAAATTACAGTGACCTTTGTCCCGGGTGTGACTCCTGGAAAGTGGATCCACCGCTGGCAGGAGCGCATGCCCGACGTGCCCCTGGTGGCCAAGCCCGTTTCGGAAACCCACCAGCTCGACGCCGTGCGCGCCGGCGAGGTGGACATGGCATTCGTGCGACTGCCCGTGGATAAGACGGGACTGCACGTCATTCCGCTCTACAGCGAGCTCAATGTTGTGGTGGCCCCCAAGGACCATGCCATTTCCGCGTTTGAGGAATTGGACGTTGCCGACCTGGCAGACGAGTACCTGCTCGCCGACCCGGACGATTTCCCGCAGTGGCGCGATATTTCCAGCGAAATTGCGGCTGGAACACGTAAGCCGCTGCCGCCGATGGCCTCCATTGACGAGGCGCTTGACCTGGTTGAGGCCGGGTTGGGAGTCCTGATCCTGCCGATGTCCGTGGCCCGCCACTTCAGCCGCAAAAACCTGCGCTCCAGGCTGGTCCATGGCGTTGACGAGACCAGCGTTGGGCTGGCCTGGATCGATTCGTTCTACCCGCTGCCGGAAGAAGATGAGGCAGTCATCCAGGAATTCATCGGTGTGGTGCGCGGCCGCAGCGCCAACAGCTCTCGCCAGCCTTCGGTTCAGGCAAAACAAGATGCTGCGCCCAAGAAGGGTGCCAAAACAGGCAAAACCACGGTGCGCACCAACGCCACTAAGAGCAAGTCGGCCCCCAACCTGCGCGGCGGCGGCCGCGCAGGTGGCAAGGCCCGAGCCCAAAAGCGTGGCCGGCGCTCGTAGCTCCTTAGACAACCACGCCCGCTAGGCTGCGACCTCTGCTGTCTCGTGGAGTGCGCGGATCGGCGCATTGATCACGGTGCGGCCGTAAAGGACTTTGGTGTTGTTTTCAACCACAAGTTCGTGCGCGATTTCATTGCCGGTCCGCTTGTCCCGGGTGGTTCGGAAGACCTTGTTGCGCCGATACACCTCGCCGTCGGCCTCCTCCTGGAAATTGGCGTCCTGCTCCTTGACGTGATACTTCACCGGCAGCGGCTCCGCGGCACGCAATTCACCACGGAGATGCTCCTCCGTCACTGAAATGCGCAGCTGAAAAGTGTTGTCGGTATTGTTTTTGACCCGGTAGTCCAAGTAGTTGTACACAATGGACGTTCCCGTACCAAAGGGAATCTGCCGATTAAAGTCGGGGAACAAGTCAATTTCGCCATGGTGGTGATGTTCAACAATGTCCAGGGGGCTGTGCAGCACCATCCAATGCAGCAAATTGGTGAACTGGCACAATCCACCACCAATGCCGGAGTCCGGACCGCTGTGGTTGATGGTCAGGCCAACGCGATAACCCTTTTGGCGGAGCAGCGCCCCACCAATTGCCAAAACGAGAAGGTCTCGCCCGGGCCAATCAGCACGCCATCAATATGCGGAGCCGCCAAACCAAGACTGATGGCCTTGTTTTCCTGCAATGCCACATCAACCGTGCCCAGTTTGCGGCGGATCAGCGAATTGTGTTTGTAGACGCTGACGGGCAAATCACCATAGTCCCTCGTGGTGGCGAACCTGGTCCCTGCCCGAACGTTTTGAATCTTGCGCAACAAAATCTGCCGGTTGACGGCGATTGCATACGTCAACGGTGAAATTTCCCCAAATAATTTCCGACCCACGCCGAACTGCCCCCAATAAGTGTTGTAGGCTTTCTGGTGCTCGCGGATAGCGCCACTCAATACCCCAGAAACGGTCGTGGCCCGGTGCCACGTCCATGCCCATCACCAAGAATCCTAACCTCGACGGCGGCGTCAGGCGGGAGCCACGGCCCTTGGCCTGTCACAAAGCAGATTCTAGCGTTTTTGTATCCGCTGACCACACGTGCCGGCTACAGACCCCGGCAGTTATATGGCTGGAATGCAAAAATGCCGGACCCCGCCCAAGGGCGCGGAACCAGCATTTTGGCGGGCCCAGACGGGCGGGCGCAGGAGCTACTTGGAAGCGTCGAGCTGCTGCTGCTTCTGCTTGGCAACAAGTGCTTTGACGTCGTTCAGTTCAGCAATGACCCGGGCCAGCTGCTGCTTGGAGGCGGGCCACTGGGTGCCCTTGAAACGGGTGGCGTCGGGGCCTTCCCAGCGAACCGACTGGGCCTTGCCATCCAAGGTGGTCATTGCCTGGGTGATCTGGTCAACGGCTGTAGACAGCTTGGAAACCAGTTCCGCCATGTCCTGGGGGTCATTACCAATCATTCCGGCCATGATGCACATCCTTATGTTAGAAGTTTGCGGCGGTGCCGCTGCAGTTTCACTTTTCCGGGAAGTTCCGGTTGAGCGGTTACCAAGAATCTATCCCACGGCGATCAACGGCGTCGATGGGGCGAGCTACCCATGCAGAGCTGCCCATGCGCGCCAGCCGGCCACCTGATCGGCAGCACGGTGCGGACAAGCAATCATTGACAGCCCATTGGCGCCGTGCCATATTGACGGCAGAAGCCTACGACCGGCCAAGGCCAAGGTTTGCCAGCTCAAAGGAGATCCAAGACGTGAAAGCGGCATTGTGGGAAATAGAAACCTTTGACTATCACGCGGCCGGCGAACCGTTCAGGATTGTGCCAACGTTGCCTTTCCTTATCCCGGGAACCACCGCCGCGCAACGGCGCGAAAACGCCAGGGCAGGTGATGCCAACAAGCTCCGCCAGCTTCTTGTCAACGAGCCAAGAGGGCACGCCGATATGTACGGCGGATTTGTGCTCCCGCCCAATGACCCCGGCGCCCATTTTGGCGCCTTGTTCTGGCACCGCGATGGATTTTCAACCGCCTGCGGCCATGGAACCATGGCGCTGGGCACCTGGGCCGTCCGCAGCGGTCTTGTCAGGGCCCCGGACGACGGCGAGACGGACGTTGTCATTGACGTCCCCTCGGGGCGCGTCACGGCCCGGGTGAGCATGGTTGGTGGCAAAGTGGCCCAGGTCGCCTTCCAGAATGTCCCCTCCTACGTTGTGGCCAGGGATATTGAGATCAAAACCTCTGACTTTGGGCACCTGCGTGTGGATCTCGCCTGGAGCGGTGCGCTATACGCGTCCCTGCCTGCCGCCGCGGCGGGCCTTGAGGTTGCGCCGTCGAACCTGGCCAAGGTGATTGCCGCCGGACACCAGGTGCGCGCGGGACTTGCCAACCATTCCGCAGTCATGGAGCTGGGGGATGCTCGCAGTGAAGGGGTGTTCGGCACCATTTTTCATGAGCCCATGAAGCACTCCGGCTCAGGGCTGACGCAACGCAATGTCAACGTTTTTGCCGACGGCCAGGTGGACAGGTCACCCAGCGGATCCGGCACGGCAGCCCGGGTCGCATTGCTCAGCGATGCGGGCGAACTGGCTGATGGGGAGTTGCTGGAGCACTACTCCATCATTGATTCCCGTTTTGCCGCACGCGTGGTGGACAAGGTTGCAGGGCCGGGCGGCGGCCTGGTGGTGGAGGTCAGCGGGCGGGCATTCCCCGTGGGGGAGGGCAAATTCACCCTCGACGCCGACGACGAGCTGGGGCTGGGATTCCTGCTGCGCTGATGGGAGCACCCGAGGTTGTCCAGGGTTCCTTGTCCGGTGTCAGTTGCGCCGTGTTGGGGTTCCCAGCAGATACTATGGCGACATGTACGTTGACCCCGCCCCGCAGCCGGACGCAGCAGCCGTGATGCACTCCAGATGGCAGTTCTGAGATGAGTGCCCGGCCGCGCAGGGCGTGGCAGAAGATCGATCTTGGCGGCTTGATGAAGATCGGCAGTTCACCACTGCCGATCTTGGTCGGGTTTCTCCTCGCTCTTTTTGTCACGGTGTCAGCTTTTGACGATCTTCGCCTATTTTTACTTGAGGACCATGGAGGCAATCTCCAGTGGTGGGTGCCTGCCAGCACCGTCACTTCGTGGCTTGTGTGGATGACGCTGGCGTTTCGGCCTCAACTAACCCCTTATGCTTTCGTGGCGCTGCTGGCAAGCATGTACCCGAACCCGGAACCAGGAGGGGCGCTGCTCTTGACCTTCGGGGCGATTGCAGTCTCCGCCTACCGTGTCTCAACCCGGAGCCTTGCGGTGATGGTTGGCGGCTTCCTCATGTGGCAGGTTTTGTGGGTGCTCGGTGTCTCCTCATTGCCGACGCAGGCTTTGTGGGGCTACTTCCCTGCCACGTTGCTGCTGATCGCCCCGGGGCTGGCGGTCAAATTGTTGAGAGAAAAGTCCATCCAGACAGAGCGGACACAAAAGATCGCGGAGGAAACAGCCGCAAAGGCTGCCCTGGAGCAGCGCACAGAACTGGCCAGGGAACTGCACGACGTTGTCACGCACGGTCTGACAATGATCGCTGTGCAGGCGAATCTTGGCAAAATTTCCAAGGACTCAGGGGCCCAGAACCACGCACTGTCGGAGATTGGGGTCATGGCCCGAAGCTCGCTTGATGACCTGCGCCGGCTCCTGCAAACCATGCGTGCGGACGAGGTCCCCGCGATGGCCGGGTCGGAAACCAGTGTCTCGCCCAGTTCGGCCACGATCGATCTGGCGAAGAGCGTTGCCGAATCACAAAAGCAGCTCAACAGCCTGGGCTACCCCACCCACGTCAGCACATCTGGGAACTTGGACCGAGTCCCCAACGGGTTGCGTTCCACCGTGCTGCGAATACTGCAGGAAAGCGCCACCAATGTGGTCAGGCATACAGGCGGCAGCAGCGAATGTGATATTACCGTGGACGTGCAGGATGACCACATTGAGTTGCTTGTTCGCAACCGGATGACCCCTGGCAAGCCGCGACTACCCATCTCGGGTACCGGACTCATTGGCCTGCGGGAGCGAGCATCCCGGCTCGGCGGCACCCTGGATGCGGGTCCGGTCAACGGATGGTGGAGTGTGCGCACAGTCCTGCCCATCAAGGGTCGTCAACTGCTCCACTAACAGCACTCCGCTGGAGCAGTAGGCCAAATGGCTAGTCCTTGCCAAAACAGTCGGTTTCCGCCTGTCCGTTCGGGCAGAGATGTCCTGGGGGCATTGAAAGTCAAAGTACGCCTTGCGTAGCGTCTAAAGTGTTCAGGAAATTAAGAGTTTTCCCGGGCAGCTTCGAAGGCGTTGCACACGCTTCGCCTCATTTCGTAGGAGATTGTCATGAACACATTGAACTTGCTTGGAGCAGTGGCCACGGCACAGCGCGGGCGTTCCAAGTCCGTGGGCATCTGGCCCTCCGGCTCATTCCCCTCGCTCACCCGCTGATTCTTGAGGACATCGCCCAAGGCAGCCCCCATGGCGGTCTTGCCAATCCACGAGCGCTCTGCCTGCCCTGGCGCATGAGCCAAGTTACGTAGACTGTCAGCATGAGTGTGATTGTGGAAACATCCGAGGCCATCAACGTGGTCATCGTCGATGATGAAAAATTTGTCCGGGGTGCGTTGCGAACGTACCTATCCCAGGCCCCAGATTTGGTGGTGCTGGAAGAAGGCGAGAACGGTGCTGATGCCGTCCGCTTGGCGCATGAGCTGCACCCGGACGTCATCCTCATCGATATCCAGATGCCCGTCATGGACGGCATTGCGGCGATCCGTCAAATAGTGGCGGAAATTCCCGAAATCCGGATACTGGTTGTCACCGGACATATTTCCGATGTGTACCTCAAGGCCGCCCTGATAGCTGGAGCAAGCGGCTACGTGGTCAAGGACGCCGAACCGGAACGCATTGTTGCAGCCGTCCGGGAAGTTCACGCTGGCGACTGCCCCATAGACCCCGCCGTCACGCACCTCCTAGTTGCAGATGTTCGCAAGAGCCGGCCGGCCACGCGGGCGGAGTCGCTTGTTGAGCTCTCGGACCGTGAAGAAGACGTGCTGAAGTTGCTTTGTGAAGGCCGCAGCAACAGTGAAATTGCTGCCTCGCTCTTCCTTTCTGAATCCACTGTCAAGTACCACCTGGTTCGGTTGGGCCGCAAATTTCAGGCCAGGGACCGCCTGCAACTTGTTATTACGGCGCTCCGCACCGGGGTTGTTGCGTAGGCCCGAAGCTCTAGTTCGGCGAGTTGGCGAAAAGACTGTCCAAAAGGACAGGGGCTAATTGCTGCCCCGACTGTTTCCTCACCCTTCTGGGCAATCTATGCTGGAAATCAGCCATGTCATGGTGATCCATACCATTCAGTTGAAAGGTTCTTTCATGAAATCTCCCTTTGCTTCCGTGGGTGTCGCCGCTGTGCTCGCTGCGGGCCTGGTTCTGGCTCCCGGATTGTCCCCTGCCCAGGCAGACACAACAGTTGCCAGTGATACCGCCGCCACTTCAGTGGCAGCTGGCAGCGTGGCCACAACTTACGGCATGATATTTCTGCCATGCAACCTGTTTGGCTTTCGCATCTGCTAAATGGCGTCTAGCGCCAATGCTAAAAGGTCTGCGCAGGGCAACAGAAGTTGCCCTGCGCAGAACGCTTTTAAACGCACCATCTTGAAACCGGTCTAGAAGCCTTGGGCCTTGCGGTAGCGCTGCATCTGCTGATGGCGGCGGACCAGGCTGTCGCGGCGCGGTGTCTGATCGGTGCCGGGATCCTCAGCCGTCAAGTCAATGTGGCTTTCCCCAAACTGCCACAGCAGCAGGTCATCCAGCAGCCTGTCTGGGCCGGGGGAGTACCTGTGGTCCAGGGCCTTGCGGACGTTGGAGATGATCTCCGGCTGCAGCAGTGCGGCCAGGTCCACTGTCTTGCTGAGGCCATGGGCGGCCACCAGTTCGGCGGCCCAGCCCCAATCGTCGTCGGCCTTCCTGTCAACGTGCGGCAGCAGAGTCTGCCAGACGGCCTTGATTCTGTTGGGCGTCAGTGAAACCTTTCCTTCACCGTCAACATCCCAGTAGCTCGTGACCGTTTCATACCTGTCATGGAGCTCGGAAAAGGCCGACTCAACCGTCTCCAGCATGGCGGCCGTGGCCGTGAACTGCCTGTCAAAGAAGGGGCTCCACGCGCGCGGGTCCTGGGATTTGAAGCGAATGTCATGTTCAATCTCGCTCCACGCGTGGGCGAAGATGGTGCGGATCTGGCATTCGAAGAAATAGCTGCCATTGGGCTTGTTGTCAGGATCCAGCAGTTCCTGGTAGGCCCGCACCACATCGTTTTGGATGGTGCGCAGTATCAAGTGCCGGCTGGAGTAGCCGTAGGTACCGGACTCAATGGAGCCAATGTCCTTTTCGGTGTCGCCGCGGCAGTCAAAGATGTTCCTGCGCCGTTTAATCAGGTTGGCTGCTTGGGCGTTCTCGCCGGGAAGTGTGGTGATGACACGCACACCCACCATGTCCGTGAGGTTCTTCAGCGGCTCCGGGAACAGCAGGGTCGGGGCGCTGTCAGGTTCCGGCACCATGCGGGAGGCCTTTTCGCGGAACGATTCCACTGTTTTGGTCCTACTGGTGACAAACAAGGGCTTATCTTCGGCGTCCGCGAGAACGTCGCGGACAAGCGCTTCCATCTCCGCCGTGACCTTTTCCAATGCCGGCCGCGTTCGCTCAAAGTCAGCCACCGAGGCGCTGACGGCAGGCCGCAGCGATTCATCGAGTCGATCCCAATTACTACCCATAGTGTCGAGCCTAAACGTCGCGGCGGTGACTAAGCGAGTCGCAGCACCGCAATTGAAGCAAAAAATGGATTAAGGGCAGGGGTATTCCAGTTGTGGCCAGCGGCTAGTTCGACGGCGGCGCGGCCGTGCTGCTGCGTACGATCAGTTCCGGGACCAAGGCAAAAGGTGGGAAGGGTTCCTGCGAGTTAGTCAGACGGTGCCGCAACCGCTGGACGGCCAGATGACCAATCTTCCTAAAGGGCTGCGCCACAGTGGTCAGCGACGGCGAACTGAACTCTGCCAGCGGAATATTGTCCACGCTGACAACTGATACGTCGTCGGGTACGCGCCGCCCGCTCTCGTGCAGGGCCCTGATCACGCCGAAAGCCATTTCGTCGCTCGAAACAAAAATGGCTGTCAGCCCCGGATTTTGGGCCGCAATCAGCCCATTGGCGTAGCCCGACTCCGGAGACCAGTCGCCGTGCAGCTCGGGCGGGACTTCCTTGCCTGCCCGTTCCAGCGTTGCGCGCCAGCCCGCGCTGCGGTCTATGGCCTCAATCCAGTTTTGCGGGCCGGCCAAGTGCCATACGGTCTGGTGCCCCAGGTCCAGCAAATGCTGCGTTGCCAGCTCGGCAACCAGCGCCTGGTCAATGACCAGCAACTCGCTGGATTCTGTGCGGGACCCATCCAGGGTGACGATGGGGGTGGTGTTGCCAATCTTGGACACAACAGGACTTGAATCCACCATGGGGACGGCCAGAATGATTCCGTCAGCGCCGCGGTCAACCAGGCCCTGCACGGCCGTTTCAATGGTCGCGTCGTCCATGGCGGAGATGGGGGAGGTGATCACTGAGTGGTCCAGCGCCGCAGCGGCCGACTCAATGCTGCTCACCACAATGGAGCGGGCGTAAGAGTCGGTGTTGAACATGACCAGGCCAATGATCTGGGTTCGGCCGGTAGAAAGGCTCCGTGCAGCGTAGTTGCGGTGGTAGCCGAGCTGTTCAATGGCTGCCTGGACGCGTTCCCGGGTGGCAGGCTTTACGCTGTGGTGGCTATTGAGGACCCGGGAAACCGTCTGGGGCGACACTCCGGCCGCAGTTGCCACATCGCGAATACTGTGCGGCCTTGACGCCGAAGTGCTCATGCCTGCCTGCCATCCAATGCTTGTTTATTGCACGTCAAATACCATCCCCGAGCATAGCTTGAACGGTTCACGGGCGCGCAGTTCTCGGACCGGGACGGCGGAGCCAAAATGCTGTGGCGGTCGGGAATTCATCCCAACCGCCACAACTGTTTGTTACCGGATGCGCTGGCGGGGTCGCCTAGCTTTGGTAGCGCCCACGTGATGAGCGACGGCGGAGCAGGGTCAGTGCCCCGGCCCCCATCAGGAGCATCCCGGCGAAGACAAGTGCCGTGATGCCGGTACCTGTTTGCGCAAGAACGCCATCCGATGTGGCAGGCGTTGCTGCCGGCGTGGTGGTGGGCTCAACCGTGACGGCACCCGTTGGGGCCAGCGTGGTTGCCGGTCCGGTGGTGGCAGGAGCCGTGGTGGCCGGTGTGGTGGCAGGAACCGTTGTTGCCGGCGCCGTGGTTTCCGTGGGTTCCGGGGTGGGAGACGGTGAAGCTCCCGGGGTGTCCAGGTCCAACACAACGAAGCCGGCAAAGGTTTCCGCGCCGCTGGAGGCCCGGTACTCAACAGTTGAACGCTGGTAGCCGGCCACGGCAAACGGAGCCGTGTATGAGGTCCAGGGGCCCTGGCCAATCCGGTACTCCAACGAAGCGCCCGGGGCGCCGGCGCCGGTGGCTGCCAGCGTTACTGTGGGTTCGGCGTCGAACGTCCCCTCAGCATTGGGTGTGCCAGCCAAGGAACCGGCAACACCCAAGGCGGTGACCGCCGTGTTGCGAACCTCGATCTCGTAGGCGGAGAGGTAGATGCCAAGGGTCGAGGCCTGGATCTCTACCTTGACGTGGCGGGCTGTGACTGAATCAAAAGTCACCACGTCCGTACGCTTGTTCGCAGGCATGGCCGTCTTAGTGGCGGCCACGCTCCAGCTGACCCCGTCAAGGGAGGTGGAGACGGTGTAGTCCTTCGCGGAGGCGCCTTCCCAGGCGATGGTCACCTCGTTGATGGGCTGGGCCTTGCCCAGGTCGCCGGCGATCCAGCGCACGCCGTTGTAGTTGGCTGACCAACGGGTGGCAAGGTTGCCGTCGAAGGCCTGATCCGCAGGCAGGGTGGGGGCTTCATTGCCGGATGCGGTGGCTGTGGCGCCGATGGCAACGTTGGTGATTCCCTCAACTCCCACGCTCCATGCCCCCACGGTCCCGGATGCTGCGCGGGCCGCCTTGTCACCTGCAGGCGTGAGGCCAGCCAAGCGAACAAAACGAGCCTCGGTGGTGGGGAAGAGGACACGGTCAGCGCCCGCCCCTGCCACCTCATGGGAGGTGACGCGGTCCCAGAACAAACCGTCCTTGGACGTTTCCACGGCGTAGCCGGCGGGCGCGTTGGCGGCCCATTCAGCGTTGACGCCACCAACCTTGTGCACACTGCCCAAGTCAATGGTCAGCGATGCGCTGTTGCCATCGGCAGACTCCCAGCGAGTGTTTTGCTCGCCATCAGTGGCGTTCGACGCCGGGTACCCGGCCTTGGTGGAGGAAGCCACCACGGACTTGCCGGAAGCGAGGTCACTTGCACCGGCTGCGGGGGTGGTGTCCTTGACTGTGCCAAGGGAGGGGCCCATGCCAATCTTGTCGAGGGCACTATTGAAGCTTGCGTAGGGCAGTGCGGGGGTCTTAGCCGTCCAGGTCTTCTGGGCAACAACGGGGAAGGAGCGCTCGATCAGGCCGTGAACGTCCTGCTGGCTGTAGTCCTCGCTGACAAGGTCATTCCACACCGCGAACATGGCACCCATGACCTGCTCAGGTAGCACTGTTTCGTTGCCCGCAGTGTTGGGCAGCCAATTGGTGTACAGCCACTGATTGTTCAAACCACTGCCGTGGTAGTAGTCGGCAAAGGGCACTACATACAAGGTGCCGTCATTGGTGTTGATGAACTTCATGCCATCTGCGGCAGCGGCATTCAATCCGTACCAACCGTTATTCCAGGAATTGATGATGACGTCTTTGTCGAAACCCTCCACTCCGGCGAGTCCGGTCCCCTTGCTCATTTCGGTAAAGCTGCCCCAGGCGCCCGGCTGCTTGCCCTTGGCCCGGATGTGCGCGGACATGTCGTTGTAAAACTTGCGATACTGAGTCTTGTTGCCCGGGTACTCGTCGGCACCGAAATTGACCTCTGCACCCTGGAACCAGGGCATGAACTCGTCAAAGATCCCCTTGACGGCTGCCGTGGTTTCCGGCTTGCTCAGGTCAAGGTGGTCTGACTTGCCGCTGTCCAGGCCGATGTCCGGGCGCCACTTAATAATGGCGGCCGCGTGCGCGGGAACATCGATTTCAGGGATGATCTGTACGCCACGGCTGCCTGCGGTGGCCTCGAAGCCGTCCCAGTCGGAGCGGTCATAGGAGCCGTCGGCGGAGGCCAGGCCTGCGTACACCGGGTTTTCAGACTTGAGCCGGAAGCCCTGTTGAAGGTTGCGCCAGTCCCGGTCAGGGCCGGCAAAGATCTCATTGTCGTTGAGGTGAATCTGGAAGCGGTTGAGCTTGTAGTAGCTCATCATCTTGATGTAGTCATTGATAAAATCCGCTGTGAAGAAGCGGCGACCTACATCCAGGATGAACCCCCGGGCCTCATAATCGGGCCAGTCAACCGAGGAACCCACAGGTAGTTTGTTGCGACCATCGGACTGGGTCAGGATCTGCAAAATGCTGCGTGTCCCGTAGTACGCGCCCGTCTCGGTCGGGGCCGTGACCTTCACTCCAGCTGCGGCGATGTCGAGTTTGTACCCTTCGGCGTCGTAGCGCTCGCCGCCGGCAACGTACTTATCCGTCGCATCCAAGACCAGCGAGATATCTCCGGGCTTGCTGGCTCCCGTGGCAACAGCCAGATCCAACCCCGTCAGTTCGGCCAAATCATCGGAAAACTCCTCTCCCACTTTATTCAGTGCTGCCGGGACAACAATGCGGCTGGCGGGGGAGATCTCAACCTTGCCGTTGCCGCCGGTCCATTCGTGCAAGGACGGCACCACCACCGGTGCTGGATTAATGGCCGGTTCTTCCGGGGCTGCCGCCGCCGGGGATAGTGCCGAGATGCCGGCCAGCGGCATGCCCAGGGCTGCCACCATCGCAATCGTGCGCCAAGTACTTTTCATACAGGTGTTGCCTCTCGTGTGCTTTTGCCCGAACATGACGTGCCGTGGACTTCGGCCCGGCCCAAAGCGTGGACCAGATGTGCTGGGCATTCTTGAAATTATGGATCTCATGATGGATTGATCGACATGCCGTAATGCGACGATAGGTGCTTGAACTTAGGCTTCTCATGCCATGTTCACGCATGTTATGGATCACTATTTGAAGTATAGGAGGCCCACGTCACATCTGAGCGGGGTCTTTGTGAATATGACGTGGCCAAGCGAGCGAAGGGGCGGGGCCAGGTTCACATTTCAGTGCCACCCAAGTGACGCCTAGGCTGGTGCCATGTTGACTGTTATTGGCGAGGCCCTGGTAGATGAAGTTGTGCACCCCGGCAAGGGTCCGGTGCCGCATGTGGGCGGCAGCCCCATGAACGTTGCCGTTGGCCTTGCCCGGTTGGGCCACCCGGTGCAGTTCCTTGGCCGCTATGGCCACGATGCCTATGGCGACATGGTGGCGGGCCATCTGCGGAACAACTCCGTCATGGTTCCCCTGGCGCCCGATTCGCTGCCCACCTCCGTGGCGCGGGCAGTGCTCGACGACGGCGGGGCGGCCACGTACGAGTTCGCGTTGGATTGGGTCCTGCCGGAGCTGACCACTTCGGCAGAAGCTCCGAATTTCATGCTGGGCGCCACCACCTTGCTGCATACAGGCTCCATTGCCACCATGCTGGCCCCTGGTGCCGCGCAGGTTCTCGCGGCCGTGACGGCCCTGCATCCCCTGGCCACGATTGCCTTCGACCCCAATTGCCGGCCGAGCATCATTACTGACGTTGCCTATGCCCGGGAGCAGGCCGAAAAGTTTGTCCGCCTGGCCGATGTAGTCAAAGCCTCGGATGAGGACCTGGCCTGGCTCTACCCGGGTGTTGAACCCAAGGAATCGGCCCGCAGCTGGCTTGCCCTGGGCGGCACGCAAGGCCCCGCCGTCGTCATTCTCACCCAGGGCGGGGACGGTCCCTGGGCCGTGTGCGCCGCGGGCGAGGCTGCCTGCCCCGTACCGGAGGTGGACGTCGTTGACACTGTGGGTGCCGGGGATTCATTCATGGCTGCCTTGCTGTCCACGTTGGTGGACAGGGAATTGGACGGTGCCCAACGTCGTGGCGACTTGCGCGGGATCAGCACTGCCACCCTGGCCGAGATGATTGGCTACGCTGCCCGGGCGGCCGCCATTACAGTGTCCCGCGCCGGCGCCAACCCGCCCAGCCGCCACGAATTGCAGAACTGACCCCAGCCAGAGGCGGTGGCGCCGCCCGGGCCGAAGTTGGATAGCCTTGAGTATGCGTTTAATTGCCAGCGACATTGACGGAACCATACTTGGCCACGACGGCACCATCAGCGCCCGCACGGTGGAAGCCTTCGCGGCGGCCGCCGAGGCGGGCGTTGAGATTGTTTTTGTGACGGGACGGCCGCCGCGCTGGCTGGACCCCATCCGCGAACAAATCGGCCACACGGGAACCGTCATCTGCTCCAACGGGGCTGTGACCTACCATCTAGGCACCGAGCAGGTGCTCAACTCCCATGTGATCGGCTGGGATACTGTGGCGCAGGTCAGGGACATTGTCACGGCGCTGGTACCGGAAGCACGATTCGCGCTGGAGTCACTCACCGGGCTGCACGTTGAGGACGGGTTTCTGGGCAACCGGATCCCGGCAGGCAGCCTGAACGTTGTCCCCGCCGTGCTGACCGCGGACATTGCCGAGGGTGGGATCGTGAAGATGCTGGCCGTGCTGCACACCGGCAACGCCGACGAATTCCTGGCGCTGGTTGCGCCCGGCATGGGCACCCTCATTGAGGTCACCCACTCGGCGCCCGAACTGGCGCTGCTGGAAATGGGGCCGATAGGTGTCAACAAGTCCGTGACGCTGGCCCACTACGCAGCCTCGCTGGGCATTGACGCCGCCGACGTGGTGGCGTTCGGCGACATGCCCAATGACATTGAAATGCTCGGCTGGGCAGGTGCCGGCTATGCCATGGCCAGTGGACACCCGCAAGCGCTCGCGGCCACTGCCCTCGTGGCCCCCCGCTTTGAGGACGACGGCGTTGCCCAGATCATCGAGTCCCGCCTAGCCGCCCTGCGCCTGGCCTAGGAACGCACCATGCCACGCAGCAAAGCCGAAAAGCCCTATCTGGCCTCCGCGCACCCTGTGGCCATTGCCCACAGGGGTTACTCCCGCGATGGCTTGGAAAACTCGCTCGTGGCCTTCAGGGCGGCCCTGGACCTGGGTTTCCGCTACGTGGAAACGGACATCAACACCACTGCCGACGGTGTCACGGTGGTGTTCCATGATTCCACGCTTGACCGGGTCACTGACCAGAACGGCGTGATCTCCCAGCTGCCCTATTCGGTGGTGGGCAAGGCGCGCATTGGCGGCAGGGAACCCATTGCCACCCTCTCCGAGTTTGTTGCGGCGCTGCCAACGGCCCGGTTCAATATTGACGTCAAGGACCAGGGCTCGGTGGTGCCGCTGGCTGAGCTGATCGAGGAATGGGGGCTGCACGACCGCGTGTGCGTGGCGTCTTTCTCTGGAAAGCGCCGTCGTGCCGTGGTATCCCGGCTGAGCCGCCCGGTGGCGAGTGCCCCGGGCAAATGGCACCTTGCGGCCTATTTCCTTCTTGGCCAGTGGCTGCCCGGTCCGCTGGCACGCCTGTTGATCCAAGGGGTGGATGTGCTGCAGATTCCACGCTGGCACGGGCGCCATGAGCTGGTCACGGCGGCCTCGGTGCGCCGGGCGCACAGACTGGGGCTCAAGGTGCACGTGTGGACCATTGATTCGCCCAGCGAGATGCACCAGCTTTTTGACCTCGGCGTGGACGGCATCATGACGGACCGGGCTGATTTGTTAGCCGAAGTCATGCGCCAGCGTGGTTACTGGGCGTAACTATTCTGCCTTGTCGGTGACCGGTGGCAGGATGGACACATGCGTATCCTCATTGCCCCGGACAAGTTCAAGGGGACCCTCACGGCTCCCGAAGCCGCAGCGGCCATGGCTGAAGGGGCGCTGCGTGTCTATCCCGATGCGGTGGTGACCACCCTCCCCATTGCCGACGGCGGCGAAGGTACCGTGGACGCCGCGGTGGCTGCGGGCTTTAGTGAGCGGCTGAACGCTGTGGTGGGTCCCATTTTGAAGCCTGTTGGTGCTGCGTGGGCATTCCACGAGGGCAGCAAGGTGGCTGTCATTGAAACGGCCCAGGCCAGCGGCTACCTGCTCAGTGAACCCACAGTGGAGAACTCCCTACGAGCGCATTCCTATGGCTGTGGGCAGTTGATCTCCGCCGCCCTGGAGGCTGGGGCCACCGAAATCATCATCGGCCTGGGTGGGTCCGCCATGACCGACGCCGGAACGGGCGCCTTGCGCGCGCTGGGACTGAAAATGTTTGACGCCAATGACAATTTGGTGCCCCTGGGCGGCGGCTCCCTAGGCGAGGTTGTTGCCGTGGACGCCGCGGAACTCGACCCGAGGCTGGCCACGGTGAAAATCAGGATGGCAGTGGATGTGGACAACCACTTGTACGGTCCCAACGGTGCGGCCCATGTGTTTGCGCAGCAAAAGGGCGCCGATGCGCAGGCCGTGGACCACCTCGACGCCGGGCTGCGCAATTTGGCCGCCGTGGTGCGGGAATCCACCGGGATTGACATCGACGTGCCGGGGGCAGGAGCTGCCGGCGGCTTCCCCTCCATGTTTGTTGCCTACGCCAACGCCACCATTGAGCGTGGCTTTGACCTGGTGGCTGCCATGATCAACCTTGACGAGGCCCTGGCGGGCGTCGACCTGGTCATCACGGGCGAAGGCTCACTTGATGTGCAATCTCTCTCCGGAAAGGGCCCGCTGGGAGTGGCCGACGCCGCGCACGCCCGGGGGATCCCCGTGGTTGTAGTGGCCGGACGAATCACTGTGACACCGCAGCAACTGGCCGAACACGGCGTGGTCGCAGCCGTCAGTGCCACCGATGTGGCGGGCTCCCCGGAGGCCGCCCTGGCCGACGCCGCTCTCTTCACCACGCGGGCCACCTCCGAGGCGCTCAACGGCATCTGAGCACGCTGCTCCCGCTTGACCCCCGCGCCCGCCACTGCAGTTGTGCATCTACGCACCGTTGTGGACGAATGATTCGCCACTTTCACAGCTGCGCCAGATTCGCCTCAAACGGTGCGCAGAACTAGTGGCTTCCCTCTACGTCAGGCTGGTTGTGAGTCATTCATTTCTTTTGATTGAAGGAGCCAACCATGTCATCAATTACGCAAGGTTATACAAGGGACGAGATTCGTGGGTTGGTCCAT
>NZ_JBTNDR010000055.1:0-16208 GCF_054510895.1 Arthrobacter sp. HLT1-20
TCCTCCCCCCCCCCCCCCCCCCCCCCCCCCCCCCCCCCCCCCCCCCCCCCCCCCCCCCCCCCCCCCCCCCCCCCCCCCCCCCCCCCCCCCCAAAGCGCAGATATGCGCCAGGGGACCCAAATGTGCCGCTTGCGGCCCTAGCTGCGGGCCAACAAATGCCCGGCCACCTCCACGACGGGTCCGGTCTGCTCCGCCAGAAGCAGGGCACCCAGGGCGCACATGATGATGCCGCTGGAGAGTGTTACGCCACGTGCGGCACCGGGGCGTGAGCGCAGGAGTTTGCGTGATCCTGCGGCAATCACCGTGTAAATGATGGCTGTTGTGGCCACGAACGTCAGGCCCAGAATCATGGACTGCAGCGGCACCGAAAATGCGGCGTCGGACTTAATGAACTGCGGCGTGAGGGCAACGAACAGCAGCATGCCCTTGGGGTTGATGCTGCTGGTACCAACCCCCTGCAGGTAGGCGCCCAGGTGCGTGCCGAAGGGAACCGCGCCCGAGGAGCCCTCCGGCAATTCTCCGTTGGGGCCCACGGTCACAAAACCGGCGCTGCGCCAGGACTTGGCTGTCATGACGCCCAGCCACAGCAGGTAAATCGCGCCTGCCACGGTGAGCCAGGTCAGCAGGCTGGGAACCGCGGCCATAAGTGCCGCAATTCCTGCCGCGAGCAAGATGGTGTGCAGGACGTAGCCGCTGCACAGGCCCGCCACTGCGGGGAGGAAACTGCGTTTGCCCAGGCCGGCGGCAATGGAATAGGCCCAATCGGGGCCGGGTGTGCACGTCAGGGTGACGGCAACTATGAGGAAGCCAATGAGTGCCTGCGGTTCCATGATGCTCCTTGAGGTGGGCTGACAGGAGCAAGTTTATGGAAAATCCGGGCATAAGTGCTTGCCTTTTTAGCCCAAGTGGCCCCCGTGAGCGGTAAGATTTTGCTGTGATTGACGCTATCGACAGGGAAATCTTGCGCACCCTCCAAAATGAGGGCCGGATGAGTGCCACGGCACTGGCCGCCCAGGTGGGTTTGACGGTTGCACCGTGCCACCGCCGGCTCAAGGATTTGGAGGCGACCGGGGCCATCAGCGGGTACCGGGCAGTCATCGACCCTGCCTCGGTGGGGCTCGGGTTTGAGGCGCTGGTTTTCGTGACGTTGGCGCAGGTGGACAGGGACACGATCGACGAATTTGAGGCCAAGGTGTCCGCCAATGCCCGCATCACCTCGGCCCAGCGCTTGTTTGGCGATCCCGATTACATACTCAAGGTGATGACCAAGGACTTGAACGACTACCAAAAGTTCTATGACACCGAGCTGACAAGCCTGCCGGGGGTGCTGCGGCTGCGCTCCACGCTTGTCATGAAGAACCTCAAGCCCGGCGCCGGCCTGCCGCTCTAACGGCCGGCTCGGGCGCCGGCTCAGGCGAAGTTGTGGTCCCCCGTGCCGCCGTCGATCAACTCCCGGACAATGTCCGCATGGCCGGCGTGCCGGGCAGTTTCCTCCACCATGTGAACCAGCACCCAGCGCATTGACACAGTTTTCCCGTCCCAGCTGCGCCCCGTCTCCTCAAGTCCGACGGCGGCAATCACCTCATCCGCGGCGGTGCAGGCCCGCTGATAGAAGGCCAGGATGCTTGCCGTGGTCTCCTCGGCGGTGGCCCGAAGGTCAGCTTCGGGATCGGAGTCAACATCGGGCAGCGGTTCGGTGGGCCGGCCGAAGGTCTCGCAAAACCAGCCGTATTCCACGGCGGCCAGGTGCTTGACCAGGCCCAGCAGATTCGTCCCGGAAGGAACCATGGGCCGGCGCACGTCGGCGTCGCAGACGCCGTCGAGCTTCCACAAGACGGCGGCGCGGTGACGTTGCAACGCCACGTGCAGGCACGTCTTTTCATCACCCTGCGGCGGGACGCGTAAAGCAAGTGGTGATGCGGACATGGTGGTCTCCCTTGATGGCCGTGCCTGTGGCGTCCAAGTTACAGCAGCTCCTGCTGCAGGGGAAGCGTGTAGGGCGGAGCGGGCCTTTGTCGGCAACTTAGGGTGTGGTCAGTCCACATCTCGGCAGTTTTGCCCTACAGTGGGAATCATGAAAATTGCGCTGTTCGCCACTTGCATCGTTGACGCCATGTATCCGCGCACTGCACAGGCCACAGTTGCCTTGTTGGAGCGGCTGGGACACGAGGTAGTGTTCCCCTCCGGGCAGGCCTGCTGCGGCCAGATGCACGTGAATTCTGGTTATTTCAAGGAAGCCCACGCGGTGGTGGCCAACCACGTTGCAGCCTTCGACACCGACGACTACGACGTGGCCGTGGCGCCCTCGGGATCCTGCGTGGCCAGTGTGAAGCACCAGCACGAGCTGGTTGCCCGCCGCTGCGGTGACGCCGCGCTGGAAGCCAGGGCCGCCGTCGTGGGTGCAAAAACCTATGAACTCTCGCAGCTGCTGACCGATGTTCTGGGCATCACCAACGCGGCCGAGCAGCTGGGCTCCTACTTCCCCCACAAGGTCACCTACCACCCCAGCTGCCACGGCATGCGGCTGCTGCGCCTGGAAGACCGGCAGCTAAATCTTTTGGCGAGCGTGGGCGGGATAGAGATGGTGGAGCTGCCGGAGGCTGAGCAGTGCTGCGGCTTTGGCGGCACGTTCTCCATGAAGAATGCCGACGTCTCCAGTGCCATGAATGCCGACAAAGCGGCGAACATTTGCGGCACGGGGGCCGAGCTGTGCTCCGGCGGTGACGCCAGTTGCCTCATGCACATTGGCGGCGGGCTGTCGCGGCAAGGCAGCGACGTGGGCACCCTGCACTTTGCCGAAATACTGGCCAGCACTCTGGAAAATCCGGCCGCTGTGTCCGGAGACGTAAAAGTAAAACTGGCGGGGAGCAAGCGATGAGCAACACTTTTCTGGGCATGCCAACACTGCCGGTTTTTGGCCACGGCAACATCAACGCCACGGAATCGTTCCCCAAGGCTGCCCGCAGGGAGCTGGCCAACACCCAGCTGCGCGCCAACCTGGGCCATGCAACCCACACCATCAGGGACAAGCGTCTAAAGGTGGTGGCGGAGCTGCCCGACTGGGAGGACATGCGCAATGCCGGCAGTGCCATCAAGGACGCCACCATGGCGAATCTGCCGGCCCTGCTGGAGCAGTTTGAAGCCAACTTCACGGCCCGTGGCGGCATTATCCACTGGGCGCGCGACGCCCAGGAAGCCAACGAGATTATCACCGCCCTGATCCGGCAAACCGGTGAAACTGAGGTGGTCAAGGTCAAGTCGATGGCCACGCAGGAAATCGGCCTCAACGAGTACCTGGAAGAGCAGGGCATCGCCGCCTACGAGACGGACCTGGCCGAGCTCATTGTGCAGCTTGACCACGACAAGCCCAGCCACATCCTGGTGCCCGCGATCCACAAGAATCGCAGCCAGGTCCGGGAGATCTTCCTGCGCGAAATGCCCGTGGTGGACCCTAACCTCACGGACGAGCCGGCCCGACTAGCCGAGGCGGCGCGCAAACATCTGCGCAAGAAGTTCCTCTCCGCCAAGGTTGCCGTTTCCGGTGCCAATTTTGGCCTGGCTGACACCGGCACGCTGACTGTTGTGGAATCCGAAGGCAACGGCCGCATGTGCCTGACCCTGCCGGAAACCCTCATCACCGTCATGGGCATCGAAAAGCTGCTGCCCACCTGGAGCGACCTTGAAGTGTTCATGCAATTGCTGCCGCGGTCCTCCACTGGGGAGCGCATGAACCCGTACACCTCGCTGTGGACGGGCGTCACCCCCGGCGACGGCCCACAGAACGTGCACCTGGTCATGCTGGACAACGGCCGTACAGCCGCCCTGGCCGACGAATACGGCCGCACCGCCCTGAACTGCATCCGCTGCTCGGCCTGCATGAACGTATGCCCGGTATACGAGCGCACGGGCGGACACGCTTACGGATCCACCTACCCCGGCCCCATCGGTGCCATCCTTTCCCCGCTCATGACGGGCATCAAGAGCGAAGAAAACAGCTCGCTTCCCTACGCCTCCTCGCTCTGCGGTGCGTGCTTTGACGCCTGCCCCGTGAAGATCAACATCCCCGAAATCCTTGTCCACCTGCGGGGTGAGGACGTGGATTCCAAGCGCGCCAAGCTCAAGGTGCCCTCCCAGATGGATCTCATGATGAAGGGGGCGGAATGGGCGTTCTCCAGCGGATCGCACCTGAACCTGCTGGAAAAGGGGCTTCCCCTGGTCAAGCTTGTGGCAGGCCGGGACAAAGTCATCAAAAAGCTGCCCGGTGTGGCCGGCGGCTGGACCCAAAGCAGGAACATTCCAGCCCCGCCCAAGCAGTCCTTCCGCCAATGGTGGGACAAGGAGCACAAGGCCGTCGTCGTGCCCGGCACCACAACACGTGAAGGGGAGCAAGCATGAGCGCCCGCGAGGACATCATGAACCGCATCAAGTCGGCCCTGCGCGACGCCCCGGAGGTTCCCGTGGTGCCCCGTGAGTACCGCCGCAGCTCCACCATGACGGACGCGCAACGGCTGGAACAACTGGTGGACCGACTGGTGGACTACAAGGCAAATGTATTTTTCACACCCACGGCCGAGGTGCCCGCCAAGCTGGCCGAACTGCTCGCCGGCAGTGCCTCCGTTGTGGTTCCGCACGGGCTGCCCCAGGAGTGGCTTTCTGCCCTGACGGACGACGCCGGGGCGCCGGCCGTGCATGTCGACTCGCCGGAGCGCCGCCTCACCGTGGCCGAGCTGGACGCCGTGGATGCAGTGGTGACGGGTGCCGCGACGGCAGTTTCCGAGACCGGTACCATCATGCTGGATGGCAGCGACGATCAGGGCCGGCGGATCATCTCGCTGGTTCCGGACAGGCATGTCTGCCTGTTGCGGGCTTCCGACATTGTGGAGGTGCTGCCCGAGGCCATTGCGCGCCTCGAGGCAAGTCGCCCGCAGACGTGGATCAGCGGGCCCAGCGCCACGAGCGACATTGAGCTGGAACGTGTTGAGGGCGTCCACGGCCCGCGCACCCTGGACGTGGTGATCCTGACGTAGCCAAGCCAAACTGGCCCGCAGAAAACGGCGAAAATCACGGTAAAACCGTGAATTTTCGGCGTTTTCTGCGGGCCAGTTGGAACAGTGCGGCGGAGGAACCGAAGTCGGCTGGGGGTTCCCAAGCGGCGCCCACGGTGGCAGCATGGCCAGCATGAGATCCTCGGAGTTGCTGGCGGACGTCTACGGCCGGATAGACACAATAGTTTCAGATGTCCTCAACGGGCTGGAGCCGGACAAGGCGAACTGGCGCCCGGGTGGGAGCGGGAATTCCATTTCCTGGCTAATTTGGCACCTGTGCCGCAGCCAGGATGAACAAATAGCCCAGGTGGCAGGGCTGGAATCCGTCTGGCGCCGCGAAGGTTATGCCGGGCGCTTTGCCCTTGACCTGGACACGGACAGTACCGGGTATGGTCATTCAACGCAGCAAGTTGACGCTCTGCACCTTGAATCGCTAGATCTCCTGCGCCAGTACCACCAGGCGGTGCTTGCGCAGAGCCTGGAATTTGTTGCCACCTTGGAGGATGCCGCCCTTGACAGGGTGGTTGACAGGGGGTGGAACCCGCCCGTCACTCTGGGGGTGCGGCTGATCAGCATCGCCGACGACTGCGTGCAGCACGGTGGCCAGGCCGCGTACGTCAAGGGCCTGCCGCCAACCATCTAAAGTCCGGGGCCGCCGCTTTGCCGGCCCTGGCACCCGCATCGGTTGCTGTTTCAAGTAATTCGGCGGGGTCCTGTCCGCCTCACTTTTCCCAGGGTGCCTTGAAGGGGAAGTACTTCTCCAGGAAGTCGGTCACGAGTTCGCGGCGTTCCTCCGGCGTTGCGTCACCCGAGCTGCCGTCGTTGAGGCAGAGGAAATCGGCGCGGCGCCCCGCCAGGACTTGGCCCAGGGTTGCCAGGCCAGCCCTGCTGGCGGTGTCCACATAGATGCCTGCGGCGTCGGAATGCATCACAGCGCGGCCTGTCAGTAGGGCGTAGTAGTGGTACAGGGAATTGGTGACCGAAATGTTCTCTGCAGCACGGAAGGTGCTGGCGGCAGTGGCGGCAAACTCTCCGGCAAACTCCCGTTCCAGTTCTGCGAGAACTGAGCGCCGCAGCGGCGCTGCACTGTGCTCCAGATGGTGGGTGGTGAACGTGCCAAAGCGGTCCCACAAAAGGCGCCGGTTCACCCGGGCGGAGTTCTCAAATCCGCTCCTTTCAGCGTCGCTTTCGCCCAGGCCTATGCGGTTGGGGGAGAGCATGAAACGGGTGATTCCGCCCGCCGTGAAGAAAAGCTCGGGTGACAGGGGGCGGCCAAAGAACATGTCGTCATTGGAATATAGGAAGTGCTCGCTTAACCCTGCAATGTGGTGCAGCTGGGATTCCACTGCCATGGAATTGTGAGTTGGCAGTACGGAGGGATCGCTGAAGTGTTCGTGGCTGCGGACAAGTGTCACTTGTGGGTGGGCGGCCAGCCACTCCGGTGCGGGGGAGTCGGTGGCAATGAAGATGTGCCTGACCCAGGGGGCGAACATATACACCGAGCGCAATGCATATTTCAGCTCATCCACGTGGCGGAACCTGGCTTCGTGGTCATCGCCTGCACCCAGAAGTGCTGTAGTCTCCAGGGCGCGGCGAGCGGCCTGATAGGAGGGGGCGCTGCCATCCACCCAGGAAAACACCATGTCAATCTCAAAGCGCACGTCAAAGACGTGGTCAATGAACATATTTTCAATGGTTGGCCAGTCCCGCCCATAAAGTTCCACCGTGCTGCGCCTGGCCTCACGCGGTTCAAGGATGCGCCGGGTTACGGAGTTCTCCTGGGGCAGTTCAATCCGGTCCGGGGAGAACGCCCAGAATTCTATCTGGACCGCCCACGCTGCCCCGTAGTACAAGCCACCGCTAGGCTCCAGTCGTGGCCTGAAAAGCCTGAAGATCCGGGTCTTTGACGAGCGTCCCAGCTCTCCCTCAGCAAGGAGGACTGTGGTCTTCTTGGTATCAACGCTGCGGGCGTAGAAGGGTTCGTTGGCGAAGGCTGCGGCTAGGGCCCGCGCTAGGGCCTCCCGCTTTGACACAGCGATGGCCAGCACAGGCCGCTGGTCATTGCCGCGCACCAGCAAATACTCGATGCCGCAGGCATCCAAGGCATCCCGCACCGCCAGCAGGTCAGCCACCATGGCGTCACGGGGAGTGAGTGCCGACTTTGCGCCGGCATCGTTGAGCAATGCGAGCCGTCCGCGGTGGAGTACCACGTCGGCCCGTTCCAGGATGGCTGCCCTGCGCGGCGTCAGTGCCGCAGAGGCATGGGTGCCGGGTGTACTTGGCATGGCATGCTCCTAGGTGGCCAGGCTGACGGGCAGCTGGAGTCCGCCCTGCAGTGAGCTTACCGCGCCGGAACCTGGCCCAATCTGAACACGTGTGCCGGGCCAAAGTGCCGGGCCAGTGCCGTGAGTTTTTCCAACACACGGGGCGTGTAGCTGGCCGCGAATCCGTCATGCCCGCCCGCTGCCGCGAAGTTGGGCAGGGTGGCACCAAATGCCCACGGCGACATGTTGGCCAACACGCCAGCCGAGTGGTTGCTGATGGCGGGCAGCTCGGCTGGCGCGGCCACACCCACTGTGTACAGCCCAAAGGCGGCATTTCGGTGGCACAAGGCGCTGGGCACCTGCGGGTCTTGGGCCAGCGCGCCACCAAATTGCCGCACTTCCGCCATGAGCTGCGGTGAGCCGGTGCCCGGTCCGGCCGCAGCCAGTAAGGCATCCGCCGCCTCCGGGGTGAAACCGCTCAGGAGGGTAGACGCCTCGGTGGCGGGCAGGGCGTCCTCGGGATCTGAGTGGACCAGGCCGATCATGGAAGATGGCATGAGTCCCACGGCGTCCAGGAGCAGCGTTCCGGCGGAGCGCATGGGTGCCAGCCAGGAGGCGCCGTTGTCCGGGCTGCCCGTGTAGACAAACCTGACGGAAATGGTGAACCGGCCGGCCAAGGGTTCCGGCACCCCAGGCATGGGTGGCAGCTGCATCAGGGCAATCGAGGTGGTGGCCTCGGTGGGTAGTGTGGGGCACCACTGTGCCCATGTGTGCAGCACTTTTTGCACATCGGCGCTGCCGAAAAAGAGCGCCCCGGCATAAATGTGGGGCAGTGGCAGCAGGCGGAATTCCATCCCTGTGATGATGCCAAGAGAAGCCTTGCCGCCGCGCAGGCCCCAGAAAAGTTCTGGCTCGGATTCGGCGCTGGCGTGGCGGAGCACGCCGTCGCCCGTCACCACCTCCATGGAGATGACCTTGTCCGAGGCGGCGCCAAACGTTCTGGCCATGGGGCCGATTCCGCCACCGCTGGTGTATCCGGCCACGCTGACACCCGGCGCCGAACCGCTCAGCCCTGCCAAGCCAAGCCTTTCGCAGCTGGACAACACGGTTTTCCATGTGACGCCCGCCCCCGTGGAGGCAATCCCGCCGCCGCCTAAGGATGCGGCCACGGCGCAGCTGCCCAGCGCGCGGGTGCTGATCAGCAGCGCGCCGTCCAAGTCGCTGGCAATGCCGTGGCCAGTGGCCTGCACGGCAACAGGCAGGCCGTTGGCGCCGGCAAACTTCACCGCCTCAATCACGTCATTGGCAGTTCCCGCCGCCACCACGGCGGCCGGGCTGGTGGCCACAGCAACGTTCCATGGAGTGGAGAGTACGGCGTAGGTGGGGTCGCCGGGTTCATGCACGCGCCCGGCCAGGGTGCGTCGCAAGGACGCAAGGCGGGGGCTGTGTGCTGCGGGCCTGTCACTGTGTTCCATGCCGGCCTTCCGGGTCTTGGCCGCTGCACAGTGCTGAAGACCCCCAGACGGCCTAGGTTAAGGGTGCCATCGCGATGGCGCCCTGGCTACCCTTTTTTCGTGTACGACGCCGGCCCCCTCTCGTTTAGCTGTTCCGTGCGGGTCGCTTGCGATGGAAAATCAAGGCAACAGCAATGCCTGCCAACCAAAAATCCTTGGCCATGGCGGTTCCGGCCGGGGTGGGGCGGATGCTGTCCGGCTCGCTCAGGCCGGGAGTCTTCAAATACGTTGCCACCAGGCCGGCCGAAAACCCGCCCAGGGCCAAGCCGGCTAGGCGGCTGGGAACCAAGGGTGTCAAAAGGAGGGCGCCCAGGGCGATCTCAGAGAAGCTCAAGTAGTTCCCGAACTGCTCAGGCTCCAGCGACCCCAGTTGCGGGACCACGCGCTGGGCCGAACTTTGCAGGCCGGCTGCCTGTTCCGGGGTCAGGTTGAGCTTTCCAATTCCGGTATTCAGAATGAATGCCCCGGAGACAAGCCGGAGGGCCAGGTTGCTGATACTGATTCCCATAATTTTCTCCCGTTGACTCAAGTGGATTCCCTAGGATTCAGCCTAAGGTTCCCTGACTGACGTGGCTAGTGCGCCTGTGGCGGCCCCGCAAGTTGAACCGTGTCAAGGCCCCGGGGCCAAATTTAGCCATTTGGACAGTCTTGCGGCATTTTACCGGCCTTTAAGGTCACGAATTGATAACGGCACTTCCCGTCCGGTGCGTCATAGGGAAACCTCAGCAGGGTGGAATGGCTCCCATTTTGGGAGCAAATCAAAGGAGAAGTCATGAGAACAAGAGCATTGCTGGTAGCCGGGGTGGTCGTTGCGGCCATGTTGGTTCCGGTAACGGCCGCGTCTGCCGTGGATGACGTCAACACCAACAAATTGCGCAACTCGGTAACGGTGAGCGGAATCCTGGCACACGAACGCGTGCTGCAGCGAATTGCCAACAACAATGGCGGAACACGAGCCTCGGGGACGCCCGGCTACGCAGCCTCCGCCGACTACGTCAAGAAGGAGTTGAAGAAGGCCGGCTACAAGGTGACAGAGCAGGCTTTTGAATTTCCTTTCTACCAGGAAGTCTCTCCTGCCACGCTGAGCCAAGTCTCGCCGTCGCCCACTTCCTACGAGACCGAATCCATGCAGTACTCGGGCAGTGGAGCCGTGACCGGCACCCTGGTTGCCACCAACAATGTGGTGATTCCGGCAACCCCGGCCCCCAGCTCAGCGTCCGGGTGCGCGGCGGCAGACTTTGCCCCGGCGTCCGCGACCTCCCCGCAGGTGGCGCTCATCCAGCGCGGCACCTGCACCTTCGCCGTCAAGGTGGCCAACGCGGTTGCTGCCGGGTACGACGCCGCCGTGATCTTCAATGAGGGCAACCCCGGCCGGACGGATCTTCTGAGCGGTGTCACCCTCGGGGAGCCGGCAGCCATTCCCGTAGTTGGTATCAGTTACGCGGACGGAGTTGCGCTGTACAACGCCGCCGTGGCTGGGGCAACAAGCGTTGCAGTCACCACTGAAATCATCAATGAAACCCGCACCACCACCAACATCATCGCCGATTCCCCCAAGGGCGATCCTGCCAAAACCGTTGTGGTGGGCGCTCACTTGGATTCCGTGCTTGATGGCCCCGGGATCAATGACAACGGCAGCGGCACCAGTGTGATTCTGGAGACCGCCATCCAGATGCAGAAGCTGAAAATCAAGCCACGCCAACAGCTTCGTTTCGCCTTCTGGGGTGCCGAGGAGTCCGGCCTGTTGGGCTCGGAGCACTACGTTGCCAACCTCACGAACGCAGAGCTGTCAACCATTTACGCGAATTTGAACTTCGACATGCTCGGCTCTCCCAACTACGTGCGGTTCGTCTATGACGGTGACGGTTCCACCGATGGCTTGGCAGGACCTCCCGGGTCCGCCCAGATCGAGTCAGTCTTCACCGACTACTTTGCTGCGCAGGGTCTGGCCAGTGCTCCGACAGCGTTTGACGGCAGGTCCGACTACGGGCCGTTCATCGCCGCCGGAATTCCTGCCGGTGGACTCTTTAGCGGTGCAGAAGGCCTCAAGACGGCGGAGGAGGCCGCCATCTATGGCGGAACTGCCGGCGCTCCCTACGACCCCTGCTATCATCAGGCCTGCGACAACGCCAACAATCTGAGTACGGCGGCGTTGAACGAGCTCGGTGACGCGGCCGCACACGCCGTGATGACTCTGGCCACCAGCAAGACTGGCTTCTTCGAGGATGGCAGCAGAAGGGCCGCACGCCCCGAGGTCTCCGTGGATGACTTCGCGTACTGGGGCAGTGGGCTGGTCCGCTAGCTAAAACTGCACTGAACCATGAACGCCGGGCAAGGGTCCGGTCTGCCGCCTATGCGGAGGGCCGGGCCCTTGCTTTGCGCCCTGCACCCCCACCTCACTTAGGCCTTACGCAATGGTTGACGCCAGGCCCGCAACCATGGCCCTAAGGCCCAGCTCAAAAGCGGCGTTGGCGTCGTTGCGAACTGGCCCGCCCGCAGATTCGGCTGTCTTGCGCCCCCGGTGGGCCACGGCGGCGCTGAAGTTGGGTACCTCCGGCGCGAGCGATCCGGCGTCGAAAATATCCTCCGGCGCGTTGGCGTCGTAAGCCGAGCCGTAGATGAACGATTCAAGGGCCACCACGGCGTCGATGATGGCTGAGCTCGGCCAGCCGGCCGCCAGGAAACCGTTGGTGACGGCCTCGTACATGGTGATGGTCTTGGGCGCGTTGGTCACCGGCAGCAGCGCAATGACGGGGATTAAGGGCAGGTGTGCGGCAAAAACGTTCCGGTAAGAGTGCGCCCAGATGCTCACGGCCTCCTCCCACGGCCGGTCGGCGAAGGCGGAGACGTCCACCCGCCCCATCAGGTGGTCCTCCACCAGCAGCAGCACGTCCTGCTTGGATCGCACGTGGTTGTACAGTGCCGACGGTGCCACATTGAGGGACTTAGCCAGGGCCGCCATGGTCAGGCCCTTGTAACCGGAGTGGCTGACCAGCTTCAACGCCGCCTTGGTGATCCGGGCGGAACTGAGCACTGCCTGCGATGGCCGGCCTGCCCGGCGTCGTTCCTGAACTGCTTTTTGCGCTGGCTCCACCAGACCCACTCTCCTCTTCGACGCCACCGGGGCATAAAACTTTCGGCCCAGCCCTTTACCGCAGGCGGTGACGTCCGTTACAGTCTATTCTAAATGAACATCATTCATTTAGTGAAGCGCATCACCGAAAGCTTCGCAGGAGAGGGAAACATGGCAGCGGAAGTAACTCCAGTAACTATTGAGCGCGATGTGGTCATCATTGGCGCCGGCCCGTCGGGGTTGACGGCGGCCCGCGAGCTGAAGAAGGCCGGCGTGAGTGTCGCGGTCCTTGAGGCCCGTGACAGGGTGGGCGGGCGCACCTGGTCCAACACCATTGACGGCGCATGGCTGGAAGTTGGCGGCCAGTGGGTCTCACCGGACCAAAGTGCCCTCATTGGTCTGCTCGAGGAACTCGGCCTGGACACCTACTCCCGCTACCGCGATGGCGACAGTGTCTATGTGGCACCCGACGGCACCCGCACCCGCTACACCGGCGAGATGTTCCCCGTGTCGGCGGACACCGAGGCTGCCATGAACAAGCTCATCGACACTCTTGATGCACTCGCTGCCCTCATGGATCCGGAAAAGCCGTGGGACCACCCGCAGGCCCGCGAACTGGACATCATTTCCTTCCACCACTGGCTGCGCACCCAGTCCAGCGACGAGGAGGCTTGCAACAACATCGGCCTGTTCATCGCCGGCGGCATGCTCACCAAGCCCGCCCACGCCTTCTCCGCCCTGCAGGCAGTGTTCATGGCGTCTTCGGCGGGCTCCTTCTCCAACCTGGTCGATGACAACTTCATCCTCGACAAGCGCGTTGTGGGCGGCATGCAGGGCGTGTCCTTGAAAATGGCGGCCGGCCTGGGTGCAGACGTCATCCTCAATTCCGCCGCCCGCACCGTGCGCTGGAGCGAGGTCGACGGCGAGTACCGCGCCACTGTGATTTCCGACGGCGCCACCGTCACCGCCAAGCGCGTGGTCATGGCCGTCCCGCCGAACCTCTACAGCCGCGTCTCCTTTGACCCGCCGCTGCCGCGCCGCCAGCACCAAATGCACCAACACCAGTCCCTGGGCCTAGTCATCAAGGTCCACGCCGTCTACGACACCCCGTTCTGGCGCGCGGACGGCCTTTCCGGTACCGGCTTCAGCGCTTCTTCACTGGTCCAGGAGGTGTACGACAACACCAACCATGAGGACCCCCGCGGCACCCTGGTGGGTTTTGTCTCCGACGAAAAAGCCGACTACGCCTTCACTCTCAGTGCCGAACAGCGCAAAAAGGAAATCACCGCCTCCCTGGCGGAATTCCTTGGCGACGCCGCCGCCGAACCCGTTGTCTACTACGAATCCGACTGGGGCTCCGAAGAATGGACGCGCGGCGCCTACGCCTCCAGCTACGACCTTGGCGGCCTGCACCGCTACGGCCCGGACCAGCTCACCCCCGTTGGCCCCATCCACTGGTCATGTTCCGACCTCGCCGCCGAGGGCTACCAGCACGTCGACGGCGCAGTCCGCATGGGCCAGTTCACCGCCAACAAGCTGATCGCAGAACTGGAATAGCCGGCGGCGCTTCCGCGGAATTGGGGGCTGGTGCCCGCACCGCGCCACACACGACTTCGTCGGTGTGTCAGCGGCGGCGCCCACCACGCCGCCAGCCCCCAATTCCGCTCACGCGCCGCCCATAATTCGCCCGATCTGCCCGCAGCTTTTGGCGGATTCACCTCTTAGTTTTTTCATTGACACTAACGTCCTGAGGAGGACCCTATGCGGTACGTAGTTGGATATACGGCCAATGCCCGTGGCGGCGATGCCGTCAACTTGGCTGTGGCCTTGGCCCGCCGGCAGGGTGCTTCCCTGGATTTGGTGATGGTCATGCCGGAGGATTCGCCCTACAACGGGGTGTATCCGCCGGTGGCTGGTTTTGAAACCATCTTGGCTGCCCAGGTTTCGCAGTGGCTCGATGAGGGCCTGGCCCTGATCCCCGCCGACGTCCCTGCGGGTGCGCACATCCGGCGCGGCGAGTCGGAGGCTGAGGCGTTGATTGCCGCGGCCCAGGAGCTGGGGGCATCACTTTTGGTGATCGGCGCCAGTGCCACCGGACTATTCAAGCGCTTCAGCGTAGGCTCGGTGGCCAGCGCCCTGCTGCACGCCTCAACGGTTCCCGTGGTGCTTGCGCCGTCGGGGTACAGCCGCACCGAGCCCATCACCCGGCTGACCTGTGCGCTGGGCACCAGGGAGGGCGCGGGTCAGGTACTGGCTGCCAGCATCGTCATGGCCAGGCGCCGGCATCTGCCACTGCGCTTGGTTTCACTCGTGGCTCTCGGCAACGACGACACCGGCACCACCGTCGCGGACGCCATGGAGCACCTGCGCGGCGTTGCCGAAGCCAGCCAGGCACTTGATGTGAGCGCCCTGGACAAACTCGAGATCGACGTCGTGGTGGGCAGCGGAAGAACCATTGAGGACGCCGTGGACCGCCTGGACTGGCAGGATGGGGAACTGCTCATGATCGGTTCGAGCCGCCTGGCCCAGACAAAATCCATTTTTCTCGGCGCCACGGCCAACCGGATCCTGCGCGCCTTGCCGGTGCCCATGATCGTGGTCCCGCGCGACTTCGAATTCACAAGCGATGAGGTGACGGCATGAGTGCCAAAGAAACAGTCAGAAACGCCCCCGGAGATCGTGGGCTGAGCGAAAAGGGCCTGAAGGCTGGCTCCGTCGGCTTGATTGGCGCCGTCGTCATTGGCATTTCCTGCATTGCCCCGGCGTATACGCTCACCGCCGCGCTGGGCCCCACAGTGTCCGAGGTTGGCGTCCACCTGCCGGCCATTTTCCTGGTGGGTTTCATCCCCATGCTGCTGGTTGCCCTGGGTTACCGGGAACTGAACAATGCCATGCCCGACGCCGGCACCTCCTTCACCTGGGCATCGCGCGCCTTTGGGCCGTGGCTGGGCTGGATGGGTGGCTGGGGGCTGATCGCCGCCACCATCATTGTGCTGTCCAACCTGGCGGCCGTGGCCGTGGATTTCTTTTATTTGATGTTGGCGCAAATCTTCCAAAATGATTCGCTGGCGGATTTGACCACCGTGCTGCCGTTGAACATCGCCACCACGGTGGTGTTCATTGCCGGTGCCTGTTGGATTTCCTACCGCGGCATGGAAACCACCAAGACGTTCCAATATGTTTTGGTCGCGTTCCAGCTGCTAGTCCTGGGCTGGTTTGCCATTGCGGCCTTCGCCCATGTGGCCAACGGTACGGCCTTTGATGCCACCGCCATCTCGGCCGACTGGTTCAACCCCTTCGCCGTGGAATCGTTCTCCCAATTTGCGGCGGGTGTTTCGCTGTCCATTTTCATCTTCTGGGGCTGGGATGTCACCCTGACCATGAACGAGGAAACCAAAAACCCGGAAAAGACACCGGGCCGGGCGGCCACAGTGACAGTTGTTGTCATCATGGTCATCTACATGACAGTTTCCCTGGCCACCCTGGCCTTTGCAGGCATTGGCACTGAAGGGTTGGGTGCCGGAAACCCTGACAACCAGGGCAGTATCTTTGCCGTTTTGGCAGGACCCGTCATGGGGCCGTTCGCCATCTTGATGTCGCTGGCCATCCTGAGCTCATCGGCCGCGTCCTTGCAGTCAACGTTTGTTTCCCCGGCACGCACGCTGCTCTCCATGGGCCACTACCAGGCACTGCCCAAGAGCTTCAGTAAGATCAGCCCCACACACAAATCGCCCAGCTACGCCACCATTGCAGCAGCCATTGCGGCGGCAGGCTTCTACGTGATTACCCGCACCCTCTCAGAGAATGCGCTGTGGGACACCATCACCGCACTGGGCATGATGATCTGCTTCTACTACGGCATCACGGCGCTGGCATGTGTTTGGTACTTCCGCGCGGAGGCCTTCCGTGGAGCGCGGAGCTTCTTCTTCAAGTTCCTGGCGCCCCTAGTGGGTGGAGTCATCCTGTTGGTCATGTTCTTCAAGACGGCCTATGACTCCATGGACCCTGAGTACGGTTCCGGCTCAAACATTGGCGGGCTGGGACTGGTCTTCATCCTCGGAGCCGGCGTGATCCTGTTGGGTGCCGTACTGATGTTCATCATGTACCTGCGCCACCCGGCGTTCTTCAAGGGCCAGGTCCTCAGCAAGGCCAGCCAAATCTACAACCCCTAGGCAACTGACCCGCAGAAAACGGCGAAAATTCACGGTTTTACCGTGATTTTCGCCGTTTTCTGCGGGACCCTTCTATATTTGTCAAGCCGAGGCCGGGGTCTCGATTTTTGAGTTGAGGATTTTGTAGACGGTGCGGGCGA
>NZ_JBTNDR010000056.1:0-15531 GCF_054510895.1 Arthrobacter sp. HLT1-20
ACTGGCAACCCACGGACGCTATGACATAGCACGTCCCGGCCCTCACCAACGGCGGACGGGCACGAAACCCAACCACCCTCACCTCATATTGTCTATCGCAGCAATGGCTGGATTTTCGCGGACGCTATCGCACCGGCTGCGATAACGTTTCGCAAAAGTTGACCATTGCTGCGAGAGGGTCCGGCAAAAAATGACCATTGCCGCGATAGCGTTTGGGGTTGCGTTGGACACCTTCGGCCCGGGCCGCCGGCAAAGACTGGCAAAATGGAACCATGTCCTCCCCTGAAACGCTCACGAATTTCCTTGCGCCCGATCCCACAGGCGCACCCGGCACCGTCCCAGCCCGTCCGGCGTCGCAAAGTGAATTTGGCTTTGAAGTCACCACGCGGCTGAACGAGACGTGCACGCCGTCGCCTGAGGCGATCGAGCACAACGGCGGGGCGTTCCAAGGCCGCACGGGCGTCATCACCACTCCACACGGCACCATCAAGACACCCGCCTTCATTGCGGTGGGCACCAAGGCAACCGTGAAATCGGTGCTGCCGGAGTCCATGACGGAGCTGGGCGCCCAGGCGCTACTCTCCAACGCGTACCACCTGTACCTGCAGCCGGGCGCGGACATCCTGGATGCTGCCGGCGGGCTGGGCAAGTTCATGAACTGGCAGGGCCCCACCTTCACCGACAGCGGCGGATTCCAGGTCATGAGCCTTGGCTCCGGCTTCAAGAAGGTCATCAACATGGACGCCGTGGCGTCGTCCCCCCAGGCCGGTGCCGACGATTCGGTGGCCGTGGGCAAGGAGCGCCTGGCGCACATTGACGATGACGGCGTCTGGTTCAAGTCGCACCTGAACGGGGACATGCACCGCTTCACCCCCGAGGTGTCGATGCAGGTCCAGCACCAGATCGGCGCGGACATCATGTTTGCCTTTGACGAGCTGACCACGCTGCTGAACTCGCGCGGCTACCAGGAGATGTCCCTGGAACGGACGCGGTTGTGGGCGCTGCGCTGCATTGCCGAGCACTTCAGCCTCACCGAGGAGCGCGTGGGCAAGCCGTACCAGGCCCTGTTTGGCGTGATTCAGGGCGCCCAGTATGAGGACCTGCGCCGCAAGGCCTCCCACGATCTGGGCCAGATGAACTTTGACGGCTACGGCATTGGCGGGGCGCTGGAGAAGGAAAACTTGGGCACCATTGTGCGCTGGTGCTCCGAGGAACTGCCGGAGAACAAGCCGCGGCACCTGCTGGGCATCTCCGAACCGGACGACATTTTCACGGCCATTGAAAACGGCGCCGACACCTTTGACTGCGTCTCGCCCACCCGGGTGGCCCGCACCTCGGCGTTCTACACCCCTGACGGCCGCTTCAACCTCTCCGGCGCCAAGTACAAGCGCGATTTCACGCCCTTGTCAGACGAGTGCGACTGCTACACCTGCGAGAACTACACGCGCGCCTACATCCACCACCTGTACAAGGCCAAGGAGATGGTCTCGGCAACGCTGATCTCCATCCACAACGAGCGCTTTGTGGTGAAGATGGTCGACGACGCCCGCCTCGCGATCGAGGACGGCACCTTCTTCGCGTTCAAGGCCGAGACACTGCGCCGCTACTACCCGAACCGGTAGGCCCTTCGCCGAGTCAGACCGAGCGCTGCGAGAACGCCGTTGCGCAACGTCTGACTCGGCGAAATCCTACGCTGAGTACGTCGGTTCGTGTCGCTTGAACCAGCCGATCGCCGCCGAGGTGACGGGGATCAGCGCGTACTGCACACCCACCTTGTAGAGGAAGCCGACCACCACGTAGTTGGCGAACATGCCAAAGCCCACGATGCCGATCACGGGCGCGGCCACGGCGCAGAAGATGAGCGTGTCCAAGAATTCGCCGGCGCCGCTGGAGCCCATGAGCCGAACCCAGAGCTTGCGCTCACCGTGACGGGCCTTCAGGCGCACCATGATCAAGGAGTTGACGGTCTGGCCGGCCAGGAACGCCAGCAGACTGGCCAGCACAATTTGCGGCACGGGGCCTAGGGCATCCTGCAGGGCCTGTTGCTTGGCCACGCCATAGTCGTCGGTGAAGCCGGGCAGCGCGATGATGACCCAGTAGCAAAGCGACGCGAAAATAGACAGCGCAAACGTGGTCAGAATGGCCTTGCGATTGACCTTGAAGCCGTAAATCTCACTGATCACATCCCCCAGAATGTAGGCAAACGGGAACAGGAAGAACCCGCCGTCGGTGATGATGGGACCAAATTGCACCCCCTTGGAGGCGCCAATGTTGGAGAGAATAACAATCACTGCCATGCACGCCAGCAGGATCCCAAAGTAGGGACTTCCGACGGCGGCGAAGGAGGGTGTGGCGCGGGCGCCAGCGGAAAGTGGGGTTGCCGAAGCATTGCTTTGCAGCGAGGACATGATGAAGTCTCAAATTTCTGTAGCTAAGTGGTTCGCTCATGCTGGCGTCTCCCCAGGGAGACCGGGCCGGCCGGCTGTATTATCACTGGACCCGTCTGCACCCGGGCCATCCCCAATTCTGCCATGAGCTGCTCTTTCTGCCCACCCGGACGCCATAGGGGTTAGGCTGAAACGGAACGCCGAATGCCGCAACAATGACGCTAGGAGTTACGCGCATGAATTACTGGTGGGTCAGCCACGGCCGCAACTATGAGTCAGCCATCGACGAGGGCACCCTCTGGAGTTGCCCGATCCCCGACGGGGATGCGGAGCGGGAAATCATCAAGGAGCTTCGCAAGGGTGACGTGGTTTTCAACTACTTCGGCCCCTATGTGCGGGCCATCAGCGTGGTCACGGAGGCGTGGCAGGACAGTCCGCGTCCCGCAGGCTATGAGCAGCATCTCGAGGAACCGGACCAGGGCTGGTTGGTGCGCACCCACCCCCTGGCCAAGAACCTGCAGTTGCACCGTGAACGCGCAGCCGACATTACGGCCGACGGCGGACCCGGGCCCTTCAACGCAGCCGGCAAACCTGCCCATCGCTACATTTCCGCCCTCTCCGCCGAGGAGGGCCAGGAGCTTCTGGCCGAGGCTGGTGTCACGGCCCCGCAATCCTCTGCAACGAGCCTGCGCGGCCTGCCCGGCAGTGTGTGGGGGGCCGATGAGCCGGACGAAAAGACCCTGACCACCATCCGCCTGGAACAGGCCCATCTGCGCAAGAACCTGTTGCGCGGACGGCTGACCGCCCCGTGCGCGCTGTGCGGGGAACAGTACCCGGCCAGGCTGCTCATTGCCGGCCACATCAAACCCCGGCCCGAATGCAACGACGAAGAGCGCATGGACTACGCGTCCAATGCCATGCTGACCTGCGCGCTGGGCTGCGACGCCCTGTACGAGTGGGGCTACATTGTGGTGGGTCCCGCCGGGCAGATCCAGGCCGGTCAGGCCGCGGAAACACCCCGCATCGAGGCGGCTGTTGAAGCCTTGGTGGGCGGCCACTGTGCCGCCTTCGACGAGCACACGGCGGAGGCGTTTGCGCAGAACCGGCGCCTCATGCTCGAACCCCAGCCGTAGGCCCCACCCGCTTCCCAACCCCGTCCAACGTTCGACGCCGGCACGCCCCATGTGCCGGCGTCGACTTGCGTGCGCCCGGAGTTTCCCCGCTGCACGCCACGTCAGGCACGTTCGCGGAAAGTGCCCAAAAATGGACATTTGGCAATTGGGATTGCAAATCTAAATTTCTGCAATCATAATTGCAGAGTGACCCACCTAACAGATCAGCCAGCGAATGTGCCTGACGCCACGTTGCCAAACCCAGCAGCGGGCCCCGACGCAAATGCCCCGCACGCCCGCATGGACCCCACCGGGCCGGGCGTTGATTGGCTCGATGACATCATGGCCGGCACCTCCCTCCCCAAGGCGCAGAGCCGTGTTGCGGATGTCATCATGCGCAATCCACAGCTGGCTTCCTACGCCGAGATTGCAGAGATCGCCGCCCGCGCCCAGGTCAACAACTCCACTGTGGTTCGCTCCGCCCAGGCCCTGGGATTTGCGGGCTGGCCGGACCTGCAACGCGAGTTGCGCTCACGGTACCTGGTGAAAATCTCCACCGAGGACACCTTGGTCCAGCACGGCGAGCACAGCAGCCCCCTGCGCGCCGCCCTGACCAGGGACATTGAAAACCTCCGCCTGACCCTGGACAGCAATGAACCCGCCGAGGTTGAGGCCACCATCGCCACGCTGGCCGCGGCGAAATCGATCCTGGTGGTGGGCCACGGCTCCTACGCGGCACCGGCAGGCGTCATGGCCCACCTGGGTGCCACCATGGGGTATCGCATCAGCGTGGAAAGCCGCGCGGGCGTGCACCTGGTCACCAGCACCAACTCCCTGGGCCCGGGCGACGTCATGGTGGTCATCAACATTTGGCGCTCCATCGGCCAGATGATCGCCGCCGCCGAGTCCGCACACCGTGCCGGGGCCACCATCATCGCCATCAGCGACATGCGCCGTGGCCGGCTGACCGCCATCTCCAAGCACCTGCTGATTGTCCCCTCCGAAGGCATCGCCTTCTTCCAATCCGTCACGGCCACCACCTCCGTGGTCTACGGCCTGCTCGCCGGCATGCAGGCCGCCCACCCGGAGCGCAGCCGGGAGACCATCCGCCGCTCCCAACAACTGTGGAAAGACCTGGACATCCACCTGGACTAGCCCCACCGACTCCCACCGTTCGCAAGCTCGCGGCGGGGCCCTCGCCGGCGTGGGCCCAACACCGTAACTCCCCTCCCGCCCCACCCAAGGAAACTCCACCATGAACCTGAGCAACATCACCGCCGCAGCAGCCGGCGTCCACGCCGAGCTGGCGTCCGGCGTCGACCATTGGCGTGAAAAAGTCCACGTCCTGGCCCGCGACATCCACGCCAACCCGGAGGTCTCCTTCGAGGAGGTCCGCGCCTCGGCAGCAATCGCCGCACTGCTGCGCGAGGGCGGCTTCGACGTTGAGATGGGCACCTCCGGACTGCCGACGGCGTTCACGGCCACCGTGGGCAGCGGCGAACTGACCGTTGCCCTGTGCATCGAATACGACGCCCTCCCCGGCATCGGCCACGCCTGCGGCCACAACCTGATCGCCGGTGCCTCCGTGGCTGCAGCCCTGGCACTGGCCCCGCTGGCCGACAGCCTGGGCATCACGCTCAAGGCCATCGGCACCCCGGCTGAGGAGCACGGCGGAGGCAAGGCCATCATGCTTGCTGACGGCGCGTTCGACGGCGTGGGCCTGTCCCTCATGGTGCACCCGGTCCAGGACGGCATCACCTACAACCCCGCCGGAACCAGCGCCCAGGCCGTGGGCCGCTACCGCGCCACGTTCACCGGCAAGGCCGCGCACGCCGCGGCCGCACCGCACCTGGGCGTCAACGCCGCCGACGCCGCCGTGCTGAGCCAGGTGGCCGTGGGGCTGCTGCGCCAGCAGATTCCGGGCGATCACCGCATCGCCATGTACGTGGCAGAAGCCGGCCACGTCACCAACATCATCCCCGAAAAGGCCGTGGTGGAATTTGAATGCCGCGCCTTCACGCTGCCGGAATACGAGTCCCTGCTGGTCCGGGTCCGGAACTGCTTTGAGGGCGCAGCCCTGGCCACAGGTACCGGACTTTCCATTGAATCCACCGAGCCCCTCTACGAGCCTCTGCTCCAGGACGACGAGCTCGCAGCCCACTGGACATCTGCCATGGACTTCTTCGGCAAGGACACCTCCCCGGCAGCCGGGCTGGGTGGCGGCTCCACCGACATGGGCAACATTTCCCAGGTCATCCCCAGCCTGCACCCGTGGCTGAGCATCCCCGGCGCCAACGTCCCCATCCACTCCCACGCCTTCGCCGCCCTGGCCGACACCCCGGCCGCCTACGACGTCATGTTTGAGGCAGCGGTGGCCTTGGCCTGGACCACGGCAGACGCCGCCAGCAACCCCGAACAACGCACCCGATTCATTGCCGCCGCCTACAGCCCGGCCCAATCCGAGGAATACACAGCATGAGCACTCGCACAGCACCCGCCAAAGTCGGGATGAAGGAAACACTGCCCATAGCCCTACTTGCCCTGATCATCGCCCTGGCCGTGCAGTTCATCGGCTCCGCGAAGATCAACGTCGGCATCGGCTCCATTGTCATCTTCCCCATGGTCTGGGGCTTGATCGCCGGCCTGCTGATCTCCGTGCAAAAGTTCAAGCCCCTGGGCCTGGATCTGCAAAAAGTTGCCTCCGCCCTGGTGGGCGTGGCGGTCATGCTGCTGGTGGCACGCCTGGCCTTCAACATTGGTCCCAGCCTTCCCGTCCTGATCAAGGCCGGCCCCGCCCTGCTGCTGCAGGAAATCGGTCACCTCCTGGGCACAGTCATGCTGGCACTTCCCCTAGCTGTGCTGCTGCGCATGGGCAAGGCAACGGTTGGCGCCACCTTCTCCCTGGACCGCGAACCGTCCTTTGCCATGGTCTCGGAAAAGTACGGTCCCGATTCCGATCAGTACCGCGGCGTTCTGGCCATGTACGTTTTCGGCACGCTCTTTGGCGCCGTCTTCATCACCTTGCTGACATCCCTCGTAGCCAACTGGGGTATCTTCAGCCCGCTGGCGCTGGCCATGGGCGCCGGCGTGGGATCCGGCTCCATGATGGCCGCCTCGGCAGCCAGCATCATTGAGGCGTACCCGGGCGACGAACAGGCCATTCTTGGCATGGCTGCCGTTTCCAACCTGATCACCACCATTCTGGGCGTCTACGTTGGCCTGTACGTTTCGCTGCCCCTGGCCGAAAAGTTCTACCGCCTGCTGACCCGCAAGAGCCGTGCCGCCGAAGCCCTCGTTGCCGCGAACGCCGTGGCCCCCACGGCTGAGCAGAGTGCCGCATCAGCTGCCGAGGACGAGGTCAACCGCGAATTCCGTGAAAAGGTGGCCCAGTCCTCCGCCGAGGTCAAGCTGCCCCTGTGGGTTTCCTTGAGCGTGCTGACAATTTTAGGTGTTGCCACAGCGTCCGTGGCCGCCAAGGGCCTGCACTGGAACGTCATTGGCGGCTACGCCGTGCTGATGGGTCTAGTCCTGCTGGGCTTGTTCCTGGGCAAGGTGTCCCGCAAGATCTCCGCCATCATCTGGATCACGACCATTGGTGCGTACATTTCCAGCCCCTGGTTCTTTGCTGGCGAGCCGCTGGTTGAGCTGGTCTCCGCCGTCGACTTCCTCTCCATCGCCACCGTCATGCTGACCCTGGCCGGTCTCTCCCTAGGCAAGGATGTTCCGTTGCTCAAGAACATTGGCTGGAAGATTGTCCCCGTGGGTCTGGTGGCCATCACGGCGTCGTTCCTGCTTTCAGCGGTCATCGCCGAGTTTGCGCTGGGTTTCTGGTAGGAGCCGCTAGCATCGAGCTATGACCTCATGGCAGCAGGATGTCCTCGGCCCGAACTTCCAACAGCTCACCCTCGAGCTGCCCGCCGGTTCGCCGGCCACGCTGGTCCGGTATGTGGGTGATGACCCGGAGTGGAAGCCGTCCTCCCTGACGGGGGCGGACGTCCTGTACGTCCATGGCTGGAGCGACTATTTCTTCCAGCGCGAACTTGCCGAATTCTGGCACCAGGCCGGCGCTAACTTTTACGCGCTGGATCTGCACAACTACGGCCGCAGCCTGCGCCCGGGACTTGTCCCGGGCCAGGTTGCTTCCCTGACCGAGTACGACGACGACATCGCCGCCGCACTCGCGGCCATGGGGCGGCGGGCGGTGAGTGAAGAAGCCCTGCCCCTGCCGGCCCCGGAGGAAGCTGCCGACGAGCAGTCCTTCGAAATTGCGTTCCTGGAGCAGGCCAAACAACGGCTCAGCGCCGCCTTTGATGCTTTAACGGGCCGCGAACGCCCCGCGCCGCACCAGGTCCCCCGCGAACGTCCGCTGGTGCTGCTGGGCCACTCCACGGGCGGGCTCACCTTGAGCTTGTGGGCGGCACGGCACCCCGACGCGGCAGCCGCCGTGGTCCTGAACAGCCCGTGGCTGGAATTTCAGGCCACGGAAATGGGCCGGGCCGTGGTGGCCCCGCTCATTTCCGCGCGTAGCCGCTTCAAGCCGCTGGCACCCCTGCCGCCCATCGATCCCGGTTTTTACACCCGTGCCGTGTCAAAACGGTACGACGGCGAATGGGACTACTCCCCGGAGTGGCGCCCGGACCGCGGATTCCCGGTAACGCCGGCATTTTTGAACGCCGTGTTCCAGGGGCAGGCGCAGCTGGCCCGTGGCCTGGGCATCAAGGCACCCGTGCTGGTTATGCTGTCCGACAAAAGCTATCTGCAACCCAAGTGGTCCGCCAACGCCCTGGCCGCCGATGTGGTCCTCAATGTTGACTCCGTGGCCAAGCGCTCCCTTGACCTGGGCCTCGACGTGACGCTGCACAGGATTCCCGGCGCGTTCCACGACGTGTTCCTCTCCCCCGCCGAGATCAGGGCCCAGGCCTACGCAGGCATGGGCCGCTGGGTGGAAGCAGCCCTGGACGCGGCGGCCCAGCGTCGCTGGCAGGAACAAACCAGTTAGTTCCGCACCCCGTTAGGCCCGGATGTGGCGCCACTGTGAAAGTGGCCCCACATCCGCCGGCAACCGTGCGCAGGCGCAACGTTCGGCTCCGTGCTGCATTCACAGTGCCGGACTTGTCCCATGTTCTGGCTAGGCTGATGGCGTGACTATTTTGCGCCCCGTCTTGGCGACTCAACGCCTGCTGGCCGACGAGCCTGCCTGGAAAATGCTCCGTGGCGGCAATGCGGCCATCGCCGTGGCGCTTTTAGGTGAACATTTGGGTGGGGAGGAACGCCGGCTGCTCGCCCCGGTTCTGTTTGAGCGCCTCGAGGAAGACCTGGAGGAGTTGCGTGGCCAGGGCCTGGATTTGCCCCAGACAGCCCAGGCCTACTGCACCAGTTGGCGCAATGACGGCATTCTGATCCGGCGCACGGCCGAAGACTCCAGGGAAGAAACCTTTGAACTGTCCCAGGGCGCACTAACAGCCATCCGCTTTGTGGGTCAGTTGGCCGAGCCGTCCGCGTCGGTCACGGAATCCCGGCTGGCCACCATCTTGGACCGGCTCCGGGTATTGGCCAGGGATACCGATCCCGACAAAACCACCCGGCTTGCCGCACTGTATGACGAGCGGGCACGCCTGGACGCGCACATTGAGCGGGTTGTAGCCGGCGAGGTGGATATCCTCTCTCCCGAACACGCCCTGGAGCGTATCCGTGACATCCTGACGCTGATCGAGGAAGTTCCGGCCGACTTTGCCCGCGTCCGCGCCGAACTGGAGAAGTTGAACAGGGGCCTGCGTGAACAACTCATTGAGCAGGAAGGCTCCCGCGGAACAGTCCTTGAAGACATCTTCCGTGGGGTGGATCTGCTCCAACAGTCCGAGGCGGGCCGCAGTTTCACGGGTTTCTACTCGCTGCTGCTGGACCCGGAACGCGGCCTGGAATTTGAGGACAGCGTCAACGGCATCCTGGACCGGCCGTTCGTGGACAGACTCAGCCCGTCACAGGCCCGGACCTTGCGCCGCATACTTCCCACCTTGCAGGACCGCAGCTCGGAAATTCACGGCGTCATGACCGCGTTTAGCCGCAGCCTGCGCCGCTTTGTCCAAAGCCAGGAATTTGTCCAAGACCGGCTCATTAACAAAAACCTCCGGGCCGCACTGCGGCACGCCCTGGAAACGTCTCAAACGGTCAAGTCCTTCGCAAAAACCGGCCTCACCCTCGATCTGACGAGCGTTCCCTTGACGTCAGTTTCGGCGCTGAAACCACACAACCCGGCAGATTATGAGTCCGCCCAGGACATTGTGCGGCACCAAAGCGAGGCCGTCAACATTGAGGAGCTGAGAGCACTGGCCCGCGCCTCCGAAATCGACATGACAGAGCTGACCGGCAACGTCAATGCCACTCTTGAGCAACTCCAGGCCGCCACCATCGCCGATGTTCTGCGCTTGTTCCAGGCAAGCCAAGGCGTGGCCAGCGTTGTTGGCCTGCTTGTTCTGGCGGAGGAAAACGGCACAAAGCTCGAGGGGCGCGAGGACCTGAACTGGACCTCATCCCAGGGATCTCCCATGCACGGTACCGTAAACCGTTATCTCTTCACCGACAGGATCACCGAATGAACCCCGCACCCGAGCACCCAGAAGCGATGCCTGCCGTTGGCGGGGAGGCTGCGGATCAGGCAGCTCCCGTGGCTCTCTGGGCGGGAGATTCCGGCACGCTCCGCGAGGCATCCAGACGCGCCCTGGTCCAGCTCCTACGCGGCCCGTACCTGTCCGCGGCCATTCACGGGCGGCAGTGGACGGCGCTGCTGGCTGATGAGGACGCCATCAGGGCCAGCCTGTCCGATCTGTTCCTAGAACTCGTCACCGATGACGCCGCGCAGGTGGCCTTTGTGCGCAATGCCGGCGCCGACATTGACGCCCCCAAGGTCATGCGCACGGCCACCCTGACGTTCCTGGACACGGCCCTGCTACTTCACCTGCGCCAGCAGCTGCTCCATGAATCCACCGGAAACAAGGCCATTGTGGGTGCCGATGAGGTGGCCGACCAGCTCCAGGTGTATCGGGGCAAGGATGGTGGTGACCCGGCCGGATTCGCCAAGCGCATTAGCACCTCATGGCAGAAGATGGTCAAGTACGGGCTGCTGTCTGCCACGTCCACCGAGGGCCGCTTTGTCATTTCACCGGTGCTGCGGCTCGTGTTTGGTCCCGAGGAGATCGCCGCGGTGCGCCACGAATACAGCCGGCTCGCGGAGGGCCTGTTGACAGAGAACATGGACGACGCCGGAGCCGCCTTGGGCGGTACGGCCACCGACGTTGCGGGGGAGAACGCATGAGCGCCAAGGCAACCCGGTTGAAACGCGGCAACAATTTGCGTCCGGGCCAGTGGCGCCTTGACCATGTGGAAGTGCTCAATTGGGGCACCTTCCAAGGCCACCACGCCGTGGACGTGGCCCGCAAAGGGTTCCTGCTGACGGGGCATTCCGGTTCCGGAAAATCCTCACTCGTGGATGCCATCGCCGCTGTGCTGACCCCGCGCGGCAAGCTGCACTTCAACGCCGCCGCCCAGGACACCTCAACCCGCGGGGATGACAGGAGCCTTGTCAGTTATGTCCGCGGCGCGTGGCGGCGCAGCGCCGACGAGGAAACCGGTGAAGTATCCAGCGACTATCTGCGCCCCGGAGCCACCTTCAGCGGTGTGCTGCTGCGCTACTCCAATGGTCTTTCCGAGGCCAAGCCCCTGCTGCTGATCAAGCTTTACCATCTGCGCCGTGGCTCCAACACGAGCGCGGATGTCAGTGAGCTGAGCCTGCTCCTGAATGAGGAGGCGTCGCTGCCCGACTTTGTGGAGCAGCTGCGCAGCGGCATTGAAACCCGGCGCATCAAGGCAGCCTGGCCGCAGGCCCTGATCATCACTGACAAGCATTCAGCGTTTGCCAGCAAGTTTTGCCGGGTTTTGGGCATCTCCGGGGAAAACGGCGTGCTGTTGCTGCACAAGACGCAATCGGCCAAATCGCTGGGCAGCCTGGACGACTTGTTCCGCTCCTTCATGCTGGACAAGCCCAAGACATTTGAGCTGGCAGAAAACGCCGTCTCGCAATTTGCTGAGCTGTCCGAGGCACACCGCTTGGTGGTGGAGGCCCGCAACCAGGTGACGCAGTTGGGCCTGCTCGAAGAACCCATCGCCCTGTTTGAGGGAAACATTGCGCTAGCGGCCGAGGCGGAAAGCCAAGGCACTGCGCTCCCAACATTCAAGGACGCGTGGCGGCTGGGACTGGCACAAGAGGCACGCAAGGGTGCCGACGCCGTCGTACATTCAACGCGGCACAATGCCCAGGTGGCCGCGGCACAGGTGGCCGAGTTGGCCGATGCCCACGCGCTGGCCCAACGCCAGGTTGACCAGCACGGCGGGGATGCCCTCAAGGCCCAGCGGGAATGGATCTCCATCGCCCAGGAGAAGGAGCGGAACATCCGGACCCGGCGGGCGGAGCTTGTTGCCCGGCTGGCCGAGGTCAATATTGGCTTTCCTGCCACTTTTGAGGACTTCCAAGAGCTGCGGGCCACCGTGGCAGCGGAACGCGCCGACTTCGATGCTGCCAAGTCGGTGCGCGAGGCAACCCTTTTGGCCATCCACGAGAAACGAGCCGGTTCCACGGCGCGGGTGCGCTCACTCGAAGCAGAATTGCAGTCTCTGCATCTACGCCGGTCCAATCTGGACGACAAGCTGATTCAGGCCCGCGCCCGGGTGGCCGAGGCTGCGGGGCTGCCCGTTTCGGCGTTCCCGTTTGCCGGTGAACTGCTGGAAGTGCGGAAGGAATTCAGCGCCTGGAACGGCGCCATTGAGCGGGTGCTGCGGCCCCTGGCCACGGTCATGCTTGTCCCGGCCACGCATTTGCCGCGAGTACGCGACGCCGTGGAGGAACTGTATTTGGGCACCCGGCTGGTGTTTGAAGCCGTGCCGCTGCGCTCCGAGGCGCCCCGGGCGGCCGCATCCGGGCGCTCACTTATCCACCGGGTGGAGGTGGCCCCCGGCCCCATGGCCGGCTGGCTCAATTCGGTGCTGTCGCGCAGCTATGACTACGAATGCGTTGAATCCCCTGCGGAGCTGGCCAACACCACACAGGGCGTGACGCTTGCCGGTCAGGTCAAACGTTCGGCCACCCGGCATGAGAAAGATGACCGCCACCGGGTGGATGACCGCAGCCAATGGGTCTTGGGCTTCGACAACCAAGACAAGATCGAGCACTTCACGGCCCTGGTCCAGGCAACCAGGGCCGAGGAAGCCGCGTACCGTCGCGAACTCGATGCCTGCCAAGGCGAGATCGATGCTGCCAAGAGCAGGATCGAGGCCTTGGCTGTTCTGCACGATTCGGACTGGGCGGACCTTGACGCCACGGCAGCCGAGGAGTTGCGCCGGTCTAGGGAGGAACGGCTGGCCCAGATGCTGGCGGCCAGTGGGGACCTCCGGGCAGCCGAGGCTGCCGCTGCGGAGGCGCACAAGCGGGTGCTTGCGGCCAAGGAGGCCGAAAGCACGTGCCTGAATGCCGCCGCCGCGGCCACCGCCGTCCTCACCGGCATCGGCGCCGTCGTCGATGAACTCAGCGCCACCGTTGACCTTTCCCGCCCCACACCGGCCCCTCTTGCCACGGCGCTGGAACAGCGCTTCTATGCTGTTCGGCGCAACATCACCCATGAGCGGATCAACGAGGTTGCCATGACGGTGGCAACCCAACTGGCCGCCGAGGAGAAAAAAGCCACAGCCTTGGCGGACAAGGCACGCACGTCCTTTGCCACGCTCGCCGGTGACTTCAATCGCCGCTGGCCGTCAAAATCGGCGGATCTCACCGCGGCCATCGAGGACAGGGCGGGCTACCTGGCGGTGTTGGCGGATTTGCGCGCGGACCGGCTGCCGGACTTTGAGGCCCGCTTCTTCGATCTGATGGAGCGCCAGTCGCAGCAAAACGTTGCCCAGCTGGCCAACGAGATTCGGCGCGCCCCTGCCGAGGTGCGGGAACGGATTGCCCCCGTGAACACCTCCCTGGGCCGTTCCGTGTTTGATGAAGGCCGTTTCCTGAAGATCACAGTCAAGGAAAACCGCACCGAGGCCGGGCGGACTTTTCTTGCCGATTTGCAGACCATCAGCGCCGGCTCGTGGGTGGAGGCCGAACATGGCGAGGCGGAGGCGAAGTTTGAGGTCATGCGCCGCATGATGGAGCGCCTAGCCTCGAGCGAGGTGGCGGATGCCTCGTGGCGCAACCAGTGCCTGGACACCCGCCTCCATGTGCGGTTCACTGCCGCCGAGGTAGATCCCGACGGCCATGTGGTCAACGTCCACGATTCCAGCGCCGGGCTCTCCGGCGGGCAGCGGCAAAAGCTCGTCACCTTTTGCCTGGCTGCCGCTCTGCGCTACCAGCTGGCCGATGAGGACTCGGACATCCCGGCCTACGGGACGGTCATCATGGATGAGGCCTTCGACAAGGCCGACAGCAAATTCACCCGCATGGCCATGGACATCTTCACCGAATTCGGCTTCCACATGGTGCTCGCCACGCCCCTGAAACTGCTCCAAACACTGGAGGACTACATTGGCGGAATGGCCGTGGTGACGTGCAAGGAATTCCAGGATTCCCACGTTGGTTCGGTCTCGATTGACAGTTCGGCTTCGATGGACAGAGCAGTTGAGCTGACGACGCCGGAACCTGGGACCCTGCCGGAGCTTGCCAACGCTTCGGCTGGCGAGCAAGTGGCTGCACTCGTTGCGGCACCGGAAGAACTGGCCACTGACGGGCAGCTCTTTTGATCCCCTCCCCCGTCACGCTCGAAGCGGCCCGTGCGCAGGCGGCCAAGAAGTACCAACGCCACTTTGGGCAGTGGGCCAGCGACGCTGCTTCGGCGGCACCGGTTTTTGCCCTGCCGCTGCACCCTCCCTCGGAGGCCCAAGCGCTCAAGCAGGGCCGGGCCGCCATCGACTGGGTCGGTTCGTGGTCCGGCGTTGAGGGAGTTCTCTGGGCCGGGCGGCAGTGGGCCAGCCTGGGCCGCCAAAGCGTGCCGGAACGGCTGGTGCTCAACTCCCCCTCCGACGTGGCCCGTTTCTGCGGGCTACTTGCCCATTGGCGCAGGATCAGCGAGCGGGCCTCGCGACTCATCGAGTGGGCGGCTGCAGGTCCACTGCCCACTGCCGAGGTTCAGGACTTTCCGGTGGCCGTTGCCCGTTCCGCGGCGGCGCTCGAGGCTTTGGGTGCCGCCGATTTTGCCCGCTTGGAGGGTGTTCTCGACTGGCTCCGGCAGCACCCCAGCTCCGGCCTGTATGTCCGTCAGCTGCCCATTCGCGGGGTGGATTCAAAGTGGGTTGGCGCGCATCGCGGGCTGGTGGAGCGTCTCCACGCGGCCGCCACTGGTGCCGAGGGATTGGGGCTGGCCGCGGCGCCGGGCACCATTCGGGTTCGCTTCCTGGATCCCGGGCTGGCACCGGGCGGATTGGCTGATGTGAGTGCGCCTGCTGCGTCATGGGCAGCCCTTGCAGTGTCACCGCGGACCGTGTTTGTGTTTGAAAACCTGGAGTCCGTGCTGGCCATGCCGCCCATGGCCGGGGCCGTGGTGGTGCACGGTTCGGGCTACGCCGTGGACCGGCTGGCGGCCATTCCGTGGATTTGCCGTGCGCACATTGTCTATTGGGGAGACCTGGACAGCCATGGATTCGCCATCCTGAACCGCTTCCGGGCCTACGGGCTGGCCGTCACCACTGTTCTGATGGATCTGCCCGTCCTCGATGCGTTCGTGGACTTGTGTGTGCCCGAGCCAAAGCCCGCCGTGGGCACTTTTGCCCATCTGCTGCCTGCCGAGCTGGGCGTCATGGCGGAATTGGCGGCCCGTGGCCATGTCAGGCTGGAGCAGGAACGCCTGGAGTGGCGCTATTGCCTCGCGGCGCTTGAGTCCGCCAGAATCCAGTAGCCCCGCGCCCCATTAGGCCCGGATGTGGGGGAAACTTTCACAGGGGGCCCCACCCCCCCGACAAAATCCGCAAGAGCAAAGAACTACTTTCCCCTTTCCTTTCTC
>NZ_JBTNDR010000057.1:0-15322 GCF_054510895.1 Arthrobacter sp. HLT1-20
TCCCGGCGATGCCTTCCATGTCAACGGAGATATAGACTTTCATTTCTCATCAAACCTCTCTGATTGGCTCTCACGAAGGTAGTCGACCGCAACTCTGGCAACGACCCCAATGGCACGATCGGCGTTGGGGTTGCGCAGTTCATCGGTAGGCTCCTGCAGGAAGACTCCCACTGCAAAGCGCCCCCCATCGGGAAATTCGACGACACCGACCTCGTTGCGCACGAAGATATGAGTTCCAGATTTGCCTGAGACTTTGACGTCGGAACGTGGGAACCCTGAGGTAAGGCGGTGTGGACATGCTTGCTGGCCCATGATGCGACGCACTTCGGCACCCGCATCCTCGCCGATGACTTCGTCCCGCCAGATAGCGGAGAGCATGGTGGTCATTTCACGTGGCGTGGTGCAATCTGTGAATTCGGGGCTGGCTGCACGAATGATGCGCAACTCATCGTGTTGCCCCGCGGCGAGAGGGCTGAGAGTAGTAGCACCGAGCTTCTCTATTGGAAAACCGATGTCCTCCGCTATTGTCCCCAACCGGTCTGAGTAGTCGGCCACAACAGCCGCATGCTGGAGCCCGAACCGTTTGACGGTTTCGTTGATCGCAATACAGCCAAGACGATCCACGATGGCGTCAGTCGCCCGGTTCCCGTTCACCGACATCATCAAGACTGATAGGTCGCGCAGGGACAGCTCGATGTCATCAAGCATGGCCGAAAGCCCGAGGCCACCAATAGTGTGCTGGTCATCCGAGGTAAGGCTGATCCGGTCGGTGGGGGTGTGCTGTCCAGTGGAGTACTGGCGGCAGAGTTCCACGAGGGCGAGAACCTGCAAGACGCTGGCTATGGTCACCGGGGTGTCTGCATCAAGGCCAATTTCGAAGCCGGTGTCTATATCGATGGCGTGCACGAATCCTCGAACGCCTGTTGCTATGAGCAGGGCCTCAAGGGCGTCGCGTACGGAAGAAAGATCTGGATGCGTTGGTGTCACTGTTCCAGTATTGTCGTCAGAAATGGTGAATTGTTCGTATTAGGGACCAAATTCATCGTTGCCCGGCTGTACATTTGATCAGAAGTAGGAGGACATTGATGTCCAGGGAAACCCCAACCCATGCTCCGGAGTCATCGTTGGGTCGCATTGTTGAACGGCTTGGATCGACACTTTTATCGCTGGCAGCCGGCAAACTCGACGCCAGCCGCCTCGTGCGATCAGTGGTACTCTACGATCCGTTAGACCGTCCGGCGCTGACAACGGGTGCGTTGGTGCTCGGCTTGGGCATTTCTGGTCCCAAAGAAACGGTAGAGCAGATCCGGTTACTCGCTGCGGATGGAGCTGTCGCCTTGGTGCTAAGAGAGCCCATTCCGGTGGGCACTGAGGTAGCACAGGCGGTGGCGGAAACCGGAATCGTACTTTTTGGCCTCGTCCGGGGGGCATCCTGGATCCAGGTCGCCACGATGTTGACCTCAGCATTGAGCATTGACTCGTCCAATCATGTGGATTCGGGGACAGAAACGAGTATCGGTTCTGACCTCTTCGAACTGGCCAACGCCCTAGCTGACCTGCTCCAGTCGCCAGTAACGATCGAGGACCTCTCCTCCCACGTTATTGCCTTTTCAGCCGATCAGGCGGGTACGGACGAGCCGCGTCGACAGACCATATTAGGGCTTCAAGTCCCGGAGGCACTCAACGATGCGCAGCGAAAGAACGGGGCATTTAGGCGCATATATACCTCGGAACGCCCCGTGTTCGTAGAGAAGCCAGAACCAGCAGCGCTTCCACGGGTTGCGATGCGTGTAAAGGCGGGCGAAGAACTCCTTGGCTCGATCTGGGCAGTGGTTCACGAACCACTCACCGAACAGCGTGAGCAGGGGATGGTTGAAGCTGCCAGAGTAGTTGCCCTCACCATGCTCCGGGCGCGCGTCAGCGCTGACTCTTCTACGCGACTTCGGCTGGGTCTGGTGAGCATGCTCCTTGATGGTGGCATCAGAGCGCGGGAGGGTGCGAATCAGCTCAATTTCTCCAAGTCTGCGGCGTGTGTGATCGCAATTGGCGCGCGGAGCGAGCACGACGACGCGGTGCGCACTGAATCCGAGGTGCAGCGCGTCGCCAGCGCGTTGAACATGTATCTCCAGCCCATCTATCCGCGCGCCGTTGCGTCTCTGCTTGGCAGAATTATTTACGCAGTTGTTCCTCTGCGGGAGTCTAAACGGAGCGCACAGGATGAGGCAGTGCAGATCGCTCGCGCATTCATCGCCCGCATGGATACGCCGAGCACACTTTTTGCAGGCGTAGGTTCGGTGGTTGCCGAAGTATCAGAGCTCAACCGATCGCGTACTGAGGCAGATGCTGCCCTACGAGTATTGCGGGGTAGAGAGGGTTCGGAAACGCGCGTGGCAACTAGCGCAGATGTTTACGGGGCAGCTCTTATGCTGCGCCTCTCGGATCTTCTTGTCGCGGACCAGATGTCCGTCAGCGGACCGCTGGAGGCACTTGGTAAGTACGACATCGAACACAATACCGAGTTAGTCTCGACTCTTCGCAGTTGGCTAGACCATTTTGGTGACGTCACTGCCGCCGCAGACGCTATCCACGTTCACAAGAATACGTTCCGGTACCGCCTTGGCAGATTGGCGGAAATTGGTGGGATAGATCTGCAGGATCCAGAGGTGAGATTCGGCCTGATGTTAGAGCTGCGGCTGTTCCCCAAACTGCGCTTGGGTCCAGAGTACTAATAGGCGCCCTACATTTGGCCGTTCGAACGATGATTGAGGCGTAAATAGGGGCGAGTGTTAATCAAAGCACCCGCGATGATGCGGGCCAGCTGGCCTACAACACTCGACCCCCTCAAGGTGGACAGCCATGAAAGTTCGTTCAAGATCCGCGATACCGCTCGCGATCGTGAGTACGTTTGTTCTCGCCGCGTGTAGCGGCCCCGGAATCTCAGACAGCTCAGCCCCGAAGTATGCCAAAGACGGAACACTGACCGTTGCCCTTGACCAGGATCCAGGTGACCTCAATCCGGCCAGCTCCAACTTGACCGCTGCGCAGGTCGTTGCCTCCTATACTTACGACACACTTTTGTTCGCTGATCCGTCAACGGGGGCCCCTAAGCCGTATTTGGCCACGACGTGGACGGAAACCCCCTCCAAAGTTACCTTCACCCTCAAGGACGGGGTGACGTGCGCTGACGGAACACCGTTCACCGCGCAGACCGCGGCGGACAACTTCACCTGGATCGTGAACCCCGCCAACGGGTCTCCGTTGAAGGACTCAGTCATCCCAGCCGATGCGAAGGCGACAGTTGTGGGCAATGTACTGACAGTCGAGACACCTGGGGCGTCTCCTTTTCTGTTGCAAACCATTGGTGGTACCGCACTGGTGTGTTCGGCGGGGCTGAAAGACCCCAAGAGTGTCGCGGCGGCCAGTAATGGGACCGGTCTTTTTGTGGTGAAGGAAGTAGTACCCAACGACCACATCACGCTAGAACGCCGCGAAGGCTACAACTGGGGGCCCGAAGGTATCGTGACCTCGGAAACACTTGGTGTGCCAAAAAAAGTCGTCATCAAGATTGTGAAGAATGCCAGCACTGCTGCCAATCTCCTATTGTCCAAGGGCATCAACATTGCCGATGTTTCGGGGCCAGATGAGGCACGCGTCGAAGCAGCGAAGCTTCCTTCGAAGCCGACCACCCGCCTTGCAGGCGAGATCATCTTCAACCATTACCCCGGGCTTCCGACCGAAGACCCCGAGGTGCGCAGGGCCTTGACAGCAGCTATCGATCTGGACACCTACACCAAAATCATCACCGATGGAAAAGGCAAGCGGGCGACTTCGCTGATGGCCGTGGAGCCGAAGCGATGCGTCTACGACAGCATTCAGGGAACTTTGCCACCTTTCGATGTCAGCAATGCGCAATCCACACTCACTGCTGCCGGATGGACCAAGAATTCCTCGGGTGTCCTGGAAAAGAACGGTAAGCTGCTGACGCTCTCTGTCTACTACATCAATGACTCAGACTTGGGCAATGCGGCAGCTGAGTACTTGGCCGCACAGTGGGAGTCGCTCGGGGCCCAGGTCAAACTCTTCGGCGGTGACCAGAACTTTGTCGTCACCAATAGTTTCGCGCCCGAGGACCCGAGCAACTGGGACGTCACTACCCTCACGCTCAATAGCGAAACGCCCAGTATCTTCCCGGCCTACCTGACGGGCACGGTTCCGCCCGAGGGTACCAACTTCGCATCCGTAAAGAATGCCAAGTACGAGGAGTTGGCAGGCAAAGCCCGTCTAGAATCCGGCACGGTTGCCTGTGATCTGTGGAAGCAATCCGAGCAGGCTCTATTTCACCAGGCTGACCTGATTCCGGTTTCGATTGAGAATCACAACGTCTACTTCAACGGTGCTGAATCGATCTACCCGTCCGGAAACGCAATAGTTCCCGGTTCGGCCTACCGGGTGCTTCGGTGACGCACAATGACTGAGCAAGAAGTCCTTCCTTCAAGCGGGGCACCGCCCCTCACTAGACCGCACTTGGTGAAAACGATATGGGGTGGCCGGTGGGCAACGTTTCTTGCCCGCAGGCTCTCCCGGCTCCTCGTCTCGATCGTAGTTCTTGTCACGGTGGCGTTCCTGAGCATCCGGGCGATTCCGGGCGATCCAGTACGGAGCGCCCTGGGTATCCGCGCATCCCAGGCGGTTGTTGACGAGCGACGGGCTGCACTGGGGCTTGAACTGCCGATTTGGGAGCAGTACATCCGCTTCTGGCAGGGACTTTTCACCGGAAATCTTGGTGAGTCGTTTAGCCTGCAGATTCCTGTGACAACTGTGCTTGCCCAGCGGCTTCCGGCAACGCTGGAACTCGCCGTCCTCGCCTTGGTCGTCATGCTGACTTTTGCGATTCCTATAGGCCTGGTGACCGCTGCGTTGACGCGCGGCGGCCGCCGGCGGGGCCTTGAACTTGGTTACACGGCATTGAGCGGATTTGTCGCCGTCATTCCAGAATTCTTGATTGGCGTCGGGCTCATCTACGTGTTCGCCGTACAGTTTCAATTGCTCCCCGTGGCCGGGAGGAGTGGACCGGACTCCTATATTTTGCCGGTGCTTGCGCTGTCCCTTGGTGGCATTGCCGGCATTTCGCGCATTGTGCGGGCGGAGGCCCTTTCTGTGCTCGAACAGGACTATATTCGGACTGCACGTGCCAAGAGGATGTCCAGCTGGCGAGTCTACATGCGCCACGCGCTCCCAAACTTGCTTACCTCGTCCCTGACCATCGGCGGGCTCGTACTGGGGGGCCTGATCGCTGGAACCGTACTGGTGGAGACGATTTTCTCGTGGCCCGGGCTAGGCCTGACTATTGTCTCATCAATCATGCACAAGGACTTCCCTTTGGCCCAGGGTGTCATCATCGTCTACGGACTGTTCGTTTTGCTCGTGACGCTTGTTGTGGACATTGTGTTGGTACTGCTTGACCCGCGTTCCGCATTGGGGGAGAACTAATGGCTTCGTTCCAAGCGCACCCGGCCTCGGGTCAGCGACAGGCACAACGATTTGCCGCTGTTATCCGCTCGCCACTTGGCGTTGCATCGATTTTGGGTGTTGCCATAGTGGTATTCAGTGTGGTCTTCGGTCCAATAATTTGGGGCGCACAGGCGACTGTAACCGACTTCAACCAGCTGTCAGCTGGGCCCAGCCCGGACCATCTCTTCGGCACCGATGCCGGCGGACGTGATGTTCTGGCACGTGTGCTCACGGCAGCGCGACTTTCGGTCGGAATGGCGCTCGTGTCGACTGCCCTTGGCGTCTCAGGCGGACTCGTAATTGGTTTCATGCCTGTTGTACTGCCACGCAAGGCCGCCCGGTTTGTGGTCAGCGCAACTGGCATCGCAATCGCCTTCCCGGCCCTTCTGATGATTATGCTTTTCTCCATTGTTGTTGGTACTGGGGCGCAAGGCGCCATGCTTGCCATCGGCTTCGCCATGATGCCCGCCTTTGGACGATTGACTCAAACCATGAGCTCTTCGGTCGTCGGGCGTGATTTTGTGCTTGCGGCTCGAGTCCTCGGAGTCTCAAGGACTCGGATTCTTCTCCGGCACGTCCTCCCGAATGTGCGTGAACCGCTTATAGTCAACGCAAGCTTGTCCGCTGGCGCTGCGCTCGTCGCCTTCTCCGGCCTATCATTCCTCGGTTTGGGCGTTCAGGCACCCGATTTTGACTGGGGCCGACTGCTCAATGAGGGACTTGGCAAGATCTATGTCAATCCGGCCACTGCACTGGCTCCCGCCGGGGCGGTGATCTTCGTTGGGGTTGTCTTCACGCTGCTCGGGGAAGTTCTTTCGCGCGGCTTCGGGATTGAACCAATACTGGGAAAGCGACCACGAGCGCTGCCACGAATCGCACGCACCGAGTCAGAAGTAGTGCCAGATGGTTCCGATAATATTGTGCTGCGCGTGCGTGGCCTGCGGGTGGCTGTCCCGGCCGGATCCGATTGGACGCACCCAGTGAACGATGTGAGTTTCGATATTCGTCGCGGCGAAATCGTTGGACTCGTTGGTGAGTCAGGATCGGGAAAGTCCCTGACCTGTCTGGCTGTGGCCGCGTTGCTGGAAGAACCGCTGAACGTTTCAGCCGATAGCGTGAACTTCGATGGGTCGGAACTCGTTCAGAACGGAAAGCTGCCCAACAGCATCCGCTCTGCCGCTTCGCGGGCACACCTAGGAACGAGGTTGGCGCTCGTCTTCCAGGACCCGTCAACATCTCTCAACCCGGCCCTGCACGTCGGTACGCAGATTGCTGAGATTGGTCGTCTTCACGGGCGACTAAGTGCCAAGGCGGCACAGGACCAGGCGATCAACAGACTTCGCGAGGTTCGGATACCCGACCCGAAACGGCGTGCTAAACAATACCCCTATGAGTACTCCGGTGGTATGCGCCAACGAGCCATGATCGCTATGGGATTGATGGGGCGCCCCGCCCTGATTATCGCCGATGAACCAACCACGGCTCTGGACGTGACGGTACAGCGCGGAGTTCTCGGCCTCTTGAAAGCGGTAAACACTGAGGAGAACGCGGCGATCCTGCTCGTTTCCCATGATATTGCGGTGGTTACCGGACTGTGTACACGTGCCTTGGTCATGTACCGCGGATCAATCGTAGAAGACGTCTCCGTGGATGATCTGGTCTCCGGACGGGCCAAACACCCATACACGCGGGCCCTCCTCGACGCTGTTCCACGCATGAATGCCCAGAAGGGCGAGCCATTCGCCACGATTCCGGAGGACATGGTCTTCCCACCCGCGCTGTTGGAGGAAGTAGTATGAGCACGCTTGAATTCCGTGACTTGTGGGTCCGGTTTGGTAGCGGACGCTCCGCATTCGATGCTGTGCGAGGCATCGACTTGATCGTCCCCTCTGGGAAGATCGTCGGGCTCGTCGGCGAGTCAGGCTCCGGGAAGTCGACCATTGCCAGAACCGCCGTCGGTTTGAGCGAACCCCACCGCGGCAGTATCCTGCTCGACGGCATCGACGTGGCCCACGCCAAAGGCAGCACCGGGCGAATGCGGCAACGTATACAGATGGTTTTCCAGGATCCCTATTCCTGTCTTGACCCGAGGATGTCGATTGGTTCTTCGATCAGGGAGGCACTCGAGGTCACTGAACAGCGGAAACGTCGTGAGCCGGGCGCCTACTTGTCCACGAGTCGGGCGGCCCGCAACGCCCGTGTAGGCGAGCTTCTATCGATGGTGGAACTTAGCCCTACCATGGCGTACTCCTTCCCAGGCACCCTCTCCGGCGGTCAGCGTCAGCGCGTCGCATTAGCCCGAGCACTCGCCGCCGAACCGGATGTTCTGCTAGCGGACGAGATTACCTCAGCCCTTGACGTGTCTGTCCAGGGAACCGTACTGAATCTATTACTTGACCTTCAGCGACATCTGTCTCTTACGGTGCTCTTCATTAGCCACAACCTCGCCGTTGTGAGCCGTGTGTGCGACGAAATCGCCGTCATGCACCGAGGAGAAATCGTCGAACGCGGGACGGCGCCCGAAGTCATTGAACACCCGCAAAATTCATACACCCAGGAACTAATCAGGGCGATACCGCAAATCGGGGTCCCGCTCTTCGGTAAAGAGGAGATTGAACAATGACACTTCTACTGACTCTTGACGATTCACACCAAATTGTTGTGCCGAGCGAGACCGCAATTTCACTAGCCGCGGAGCAGGTGGGTTACGTCCCATCAAGGAGCCATGCGGGAACACACACAGTGAAGTTCGAATTGCGACGGCCTGGGCGGCGCAGCGTCAACCCAGCCAGCTTCGCTTGCCGAGACGATGTCTTAAAGAGCAAAAATTGAGGGCCGCGGCGGTGATTGAGGCCAACGCCGCTGAACTCGCCGGGAGGTATGCGAAGGATAGCCACGTCGAGATTAGGGAGCTGCATACTTCGCTAGAGATGGTGACGGCCTCCAATCTCCTTGACGAGGTGTGGGGGTTGGCGATAAATAGTACCCATGTGAATCCCGGCATGCTGATCGCCCTGGCACACGCAGGGAACTACGTGGTTGGCGCCTTTGACGGCGAGCAGATGGTGGCAGCATGCATCGGCTTCTTCCACGCTCCCAAGCATCTGGCACTGCACTCGCACATTGCCGGCGTCATGGGGGACCGCTCGGGGAGCGGAATTGGAAAGGCGGTTAAGTACCATCAGCGTGCCTGGTGCCTGCATCGGGGGATCGAGACCGTGACATGGACCTTCGATCCGCTAGTGGCGCGAAACGCGTTCTTCAATCTAGAAAGGCTCGGAGCGCGTTCAGTTCAGTACCTGCCGAACTTCTATGGAGAGATGACCGACGAAGTCAATCGTGGCCACGCCAGTGATCGCCTCCTGCTCCATTGGGATCTACGGGGTACGTCTGCCGCACGACCCAGCCTCGAGGGTATGTCACCACCGGCAGTGCTAAGCCGTGGCGAGAACGGGCCTGTGCTCGAACCTACGATCGATCGCCGGGTACGGGCCTGCCGAATAGAGATCCCCACCGATGTGGAAATTCTGCGTCTCAACAACCCCCAAGCGGCCGAGCGCTGGCGGCTCGCCGTCAGAGCTGCGTTCATTCCACTACTAGCGGACGGCTGGAGAATCGCCGGCTTCGACCGCAGCGGTTTTTATCATATGGAAAGGAACTAAGTATGCGTATTCTCAATGTTGAACTGATCACTGTTCGCTTGCCACTCGTCGCCCCGTTCAGTACTTCCTTTAGTACTCAAACTGAGCGCACGCCACTGTTGATCAAACTCACCGCTGAGGTCGAGGGCTCCGAAGTAGTGGGTTGGGGAGAGTGTGTTGCGCTTCAGGACCCGCTGTATTCAGAGGAATACCTTGACGGCGCCCGTGACGTGCTTCGCCGCTATCTGATCCCGATGTTGTACCTATGGCAGGACGCGGGAAACACCCTCACGGCGGAAATGGTGGGACACGCCCTTCGGCACATTGTGGGACACAGGATGGCGAAGGCAGCCCTGGAGATGGCGGTACTTGACGCCCAGCTACGGGCAAGCGAAAAATCATTTGCCAGCTACTTCGGCGCCACTGCGACATCCGTTGCCTCAGGGGTGTCCGTTGGTATTGCGGATTCGATCGACAGCCTGCTCGGAATCGTAGGTGACTTTGTCGACCAGGGCTACGTACGCATCAAGCTTAAGATCAAGCCGGGCTGGGATATAGAACCTGTGAGGGCAGTGCGCGAGCGTTTCGGCGGCATTCCTTTGCAAGTTGACGCAAATGCCGCCTACACGCTGCTGGATGCGCCGTTGCTGCGCCAATTGGATGCGTTTGACCTACTGTTGATTGAGCAGCCACTGGGTGAGGACGATCTGCGTCAGCATGCGGTGCTGGCCAAGACGATGAGGACTCCGATGTGCTTGGATGAATCGATTGTCTCGGCGACAGCCGCCGCGGATGCGATCGCCCTGGGCGCGGCCGCGGTGATCAACGTCAAACCCGGCCGAGTCGGAGGCTATCTCGAGGCCAGGCGTATCCACGACATCGCCTCAGCGAACGGCGTCGCAGTATGGTGCGGTGGAATGTTGGAGACGGGATTGGGGCGAGCCGCGAATGCCGCGCTAGCCGGAATGCCGGGCTTTACCCTTCCGGGGGATATTTCAGCCTCAGACCGCTTTTACCGGCACGATATTACCGAACCGTTCGTGCTCGACGCCGGCCGCATCGCCATCCCGAACGGGCCTGGCCTTGGTGTGGCCCCGCTCCCCGAGATACTCAAGGAAGTGCGCGTCCACTCCGAGACCGTTGCCCCCTGACCCGATCCGCCGGCGGTGTCGTCCATGCGGCAGCCGCCGCGTATCAGGCAGCGCCTAACATCCAGCCCGGCCCAGCCATTAAAAGAGAAGTGAGGAAATAGCCCCATGGTGAAGACTAAAGACATCACCCTCGGAACCATCGCTAAGGACCTGAAAGGGGCGCCCAGCGAGGCGCTCGTGATAGGGATCAGCCAAGGCCCCGACGGGCCGATTCTGCTCGCGAACCCCCTGAGCGCCAAGGTCACCGAGTTTCTGACGGCGTCATTCGAACTTCTCGGAGTAACCGGCGCAGCCGATGAGGTGCACCGGCTGCCGGGCATCCCGGAGACCGGATCGGGCGTTCTCGTTCTTGCCGGTGTCGGCATCAGCGAGAGCGGAAACGTCGTTCTGACGGAAGAGGCTCTGCGCCGGGCCGCAGGATCAGCGGTCCGGCAGCTGGCGGGACTGTCTTCGGTAACCTTGGCATTTCCGACAATATCCCTTGCCGACGTCGCTGCAGTCGCAGAAGGAGCTGTATTGGGTGCCTACTCCTACACTGAGCACCGCTCCAGCAAGGCAGGACTCAAAGATCCAGTCGGCAGGGTCCTGATATACACAGCTATCGATAGCAAGGACCTTGAGACCGTCTTTGACCGGGCTTTGCTCGTCGGACGCGCAGTCAATGTAACCCGGACCTTGGTCAACCGGCCACCCAGCCACCTCTACCCAGAAACCTTCGCCGACGCCGCCACGAAGCTCTCCCAGGGCCTGCCCATCAAGGTGACGGTCTGGGACGAGAAGCGCCTCGAACGTGAAGGATTCGGCGGAATCCTGGGTGTCGGCAAGGGCTCCACCCGCCAGCCGCGCCTCGTCAAGGTAGAGTACGCGCCCTCCAAAGCCACCAAAATGATCGCACTGGTTGGCAAGGGCATCACCTTCGACACCGGCGGCATTTCCATCAAACCGGCCCAAGATATGGGCGACATGAAGAGCGACATGGCGGGTGCCGCCGTCATCCTCAACACCGTCCTGGCCGTCGCGGAACTCGGGCTGCCCATCAAGTTAACGGCATGGCTCTGCATCGCCGAAAACATGCCCTCGGGCGCGGCCCAGCGTCCCGCCGATGTCCTGACGGTTTTCGGCGGCAAGACAGTTGAAGTACTCAACACCGACGCCGAAGGACGACTGGTTATGGCCGACGGCTTGGTAGCGGCTAGCCTTGAACACCCTGATGTCATCGTCGACGTAGCCACGCTTACGGGCTCACAGCTGATCGCCTTGGGCGATCGCACCGCGGGCTTGATGGGCTCCGATTCCGTAACGAGTGCCCTCAAGTCCGCTGCGGACCGTGCTGGCGAGCTCGTCTGGCCGATGCCGTTGCCGGAAGAGCTTCGGCCCAGACTCGACTCACAGGTCGCGGATATCGCCAACATCGGTGGTCGCCACGGCGGCATGATGATCGCAGCCGTGTTCCTGCGCGAATTTATTGGGAAGGGCAAGGACGGCGAACAGATCCCGTGGGCGCACATCGACATCGCCGGCCCGTCGTTCAACCTCGGAAGCCCGTATGGTTACAACCACAAAGGGGGCACCGGGTGCACTGTCCGCACCCTAGTTGCGTACGTCGAGGACATGCTGGAATTGGGCTAAACCAGCCCCGGACGGGACAGTCATTTAATCGCACCGCTGTCCAACGCGATTTGGCCGCTGGCGCCCACCTCGTTATCAATTTGCGCTTCTGAAAGGCGATGGGCACGGCGAAGGAAACCTAGGCTTGTGGCTATTGAACCAAAACGCTTGGGCTATTCCACAGTTTTCTGTATTTTTTCCGTCTAATTCTCCAATGATTAGCGACGGCAAGCGCGAGAGGATGAGGTAGGGGCCCTCCACGGCAATGGTCGGCATCTTCTTTACTTGAACACCATCATGCGGCGGGCATGGTGGTTCCTATAAGCCCACGACGTGAGGACACATGTGAAACGCCCTAATAGTATCTCCGACTTGGCACACGTGAGTGTTCCTGCAATTCATGCATCCTCGAGCGCAGCGACCGCTGCCTCTGCGGTTCCCGTCTCTTTGGATACCGACTATTGGCAGCGCCGCCTAGAAACTCTCATTGCCAAGTATGGGGTACCGGGCGCTGTGTTCGGGATCCTCCGAACGGGCGCCGCCATTCCGGGGCAAGGCACGGAACAGCGTTGCGTCGTGGCCGCCGGTGTCGCAAACATGCGCACGGGCCAATCCGTCACCACCGACACCTTGTTTCAGATCGGTTCAATTAGTAAAACCTGGACCGCAACATTGATCATGCAGCTGGTTGCCGAAGGGAAATTGGAGCTGGACGCCCCGATACGGGATGTGTTGCCGGACTTCAGGCTCGCCGACGAATCGGCCGCGGCCACGATCACCATGCGGCACATTCTCACGCACACCAGCGGCATTGACGGGGACCTCTTCACCGATACTGGCCGTGGCGATGACTGCGTGGAAAAATATGTGGCGACCCTATCAACGGCTGCGCAAATATTCACCCCCGGACTCACCTGGTCCTACTGCAACACCGGGTTCGTGGTTGCGGGGCGCGTGGTAGAGGTCCTACGGGGCATGTCCTGGGACGCAGCACTGAAAGAGTATATCTATGGGCCTTTGAACTTGAAGGCGAGCATGACCTTGCCAGAGCAAACCTCCCTATACAGTTTCGCCGTTGGACACAACGGGCTGGGGGCAGCAAGCCAAGTGACGGACGTCTTCTTGTTGCCACGCAGTGTCGGCCCAGCCGGATTGGTCACTACTTCCACGAACGACATCCTAACGTATGCGCATTCCTTCCTGCCTGAAGGGCCTGGGTTGATGCCTGATGCGCAGCGTTCGGAAATGCTCCGCAGCCAGGTCGCCATGTCTCATGCCACCACTTTGGCCGACGAATGGGCTCTTGCATGGTGCCGACAGGATTGGGGCGGAGTACCAACCATCAACCACGACGGCGCAACAATCGGCCAAAAGTCTTACCTTCGCCTATTCCCAGACCAAGGGATCATTTTGTCCCTGTTCGCCAACGGTGGCCGGGCTGACAGCGTCCATCGGGAACTGTTTGCCGAGGCAGCGCTGCTGTTGGCTGGGGCTACTATGCCGGCGATATTTGGTCCGGAAACTGGGACTGAAATTGGTGTTGCGCCCGCTGCTGGACGGCGTCTCCGCCAATATGAAGGAGTTTATGAAGCTGCCGGCTTCCGGATCGTTATTGAACCGCGCGCCGACGGAACGGCAGGCGAATGGCAGGCGTGGGCTACTGACACGAGCGGTGACGAGATATTGGGCACCGAACTTAAACTGGTGAGCGTTGGCAGTGAACACTATGGGGCTCAAATCCCCGAAGACGCGGATTGGACCCGGATCAGCTTTGAGTCCACCGCAGACAGACACTTGATGCACTTTGGCCTCAGGGTTTACCCGCAAGTCACCAGTCAAAGCTAGATACGCTTCCAGTCTGCCGCTATGAGTTGGTCGTGCATGAGGCGTTGTCGCCCACAAGATTCGGACTATTACGTTTCCAGCTGTGCCCAGTCTCAAGTAAAACAGTTTCATTGGGCTGAGGAAGTAGCATTGGCTGCAATGTGACAATGAGACCCGCATCCGCGAGGCCATTCCTAGCCTAGGAAACGACCCTCGCCATCCCCGAAGTGACTAACCTGCAGTTGCACCGGTCAAAGATTCCGGTTGAACTACTCACAAAGAATGTGGCTGCCGTACCAGTCAACATCCCGGAGACTCCCGTCCCTAGGTCAGTCATTCATCTGGCCGCGCACAATACATGCATGACTGACTTGGGTACGGAGAAGTCGCCCAGATTAAGGCCATTGGTCCAATGTGAGAGTGGAACTCAGCAGGGGATCATTGTCGAAACGACTACATGAAGGAGCCGTATGACATCGATGGACAGGCATAACGTTGCTCTACTGGCACTGTGCCAGGAACGGTTGCCGTTGATTCTCGCCGACCTTGAACAACTAGTAAATTGTGAATCGCCGTCGCACGACTTCCAAGCGGTTGCGAAGAGTGCGGAGTTGATCGCGGACCTCATTGAGAAACGGCTTGGCGTGCGACCTGAAACGGTCGAGATCGGTGGCTGCTGGCACTTGCGCCTGCGATTAGGCAAGCCTCGTGTGATCATACTGACCCACCATGACACTGTGTGGCCGCTTGGCACGCTGACCGGGAGTCCTTTCTCCATCGTGGACGGCGTCATCAGGGGTCCAGGCTGTTTCGATATGAAGCTTGGGCTTGTCCAAGCAATCCATGCACTCGCCGTGCTGCGTGAACGTGGGGGAGACCAGGCCTTGGAAGGGGCTAGTCTTTTAGTCACCGGCGATGAAGAAACAGGATCCGCCACCTCCCGCTCCCTCATCGAGTCCGAGGCCCAAGGGTGTGCTGGAGTCTTGGTGCTTGAGGCTGCAGGCGACGGCGGTGCATTGAAGGTCGAGCGAAAAGGCGTTTCAAACTACCGGCTCACAGTCGACGGCCGGGCCGCGCACGCTGGTCTGGAGCCAGAAAATGGGGTTAACGCTGGCGTAGAACTTGCACACCAGATCCTGGCCATTGAAATGCTGGCAGATGCTGCCAAGGGAACATCAGTCACGCCAACCTCGCTAAGCGCGGGGACAACTACAAACACGGTGCCAGCGCAGGCGACGATCGACGTTGACGTTCGGGTTCGCTCCCACGCCGAACAGGACCGTGTTGACGTCGCGATGCGCTCTCTCGTTGCAAGGAATCCGGCCGCTACGCTCGCTGTTAGTGGTGGGTCGAACCGGCCACCCATGGAGCGCGGGAGCGCAGTGGGACTATTTGCGCTGGCGGAACGGGTAGCGAAACGCGAGGGGCTCGGCAGCCTTGCAGCGATCGCAGTAGGGGGCGCTTCTGACGGAAACTTTACGGCTGGTATCGGTGTCCCGACCCTTGACGGTCTGGGTGCCGTTGGTGGTGGTGCGCATGCACGTAGTGAACACGCTCTGGTTGAGATGATTCCGATGAGGACGGCAC
>NZ_JBTNDR010000058.1:0-14587 GCF_054510895.1 Arthrobacter sp. HLT1-20
TGCAATGGCCTGAGATCACGAAACGCGCGCCTGCATGCCCTCTCGCTGCGGTAGCAATACGCGTCGCAACGGTTGATGAATGCATCCAAATCCCACAAACACCCGAACAGGAGGCAACGTCGAAACATCATCGGCGGGGGTGACTGCGGGACTTTCCGGTGATCTTGATAGTCGCTGAAAGCTCGGGATCAGAACCTGCCGGGAACGTCGAGCACTCGCCTGAATTCGAAGCCGAGAGATGTCCCATATAACCTCCCATGACCGGGCTTTTTCTAGGGCACGGTATACGGGAATGCGACGCCTGCGGAACTACACAGATTCGAATATTGCATAAGTCGTCGGCACTCGTCCCGGTGAGGGACCGGCTTGCGGGACACTTTGCCAACGTCTATACGGGACACCCCCTTTCGGGACGGGTTGACGCTTCGAACGCAGGTTTCAACCCCCGTAGGATGAATCAATGACCGACCTGCAGCAGATTGACGTTAATGTTGGAGCCCCGTGGTTGCCGCCTGGCAGCTCAGCAGAAGTATGGGTGGGGAATAACTTGCCTGCCACAGAGCCGGCAATCGTCACAAGACTGCTCCACATCCGACGGACGCCAGGCCATGAGCCGGAATTCTTCTGTGTTCCAACAACCAGAGGTCCAAATCTCCCGACGCGTTATTTGTGGAACGGATCCGATGGCGAGTCCCTATCCATCGGTACTTCGGGACTGATATGGGAAATCTTCGAGCAAACCGACGTCGCTGCCCAATGCATTGGATTTATTCGAAATGTCGTCCCTAATCCCAACTCCAGCTACACCTACCCTGTTCCATGGGCTCACGTGCCCGTATTTCTGGTCGCCGACACCGCCCAACCGATTGTTGACGGCGAGTGGTTTGGAGTCGACCGTGCCCGAATCGAGTTGTCTGACCGGCATTGGTGGCCGATCGTCGAGCATTACCTAGCAAGGAAAGATGCCTAACGCTCATACAAAAGCCCACTGGTCCAAGGTGTCCCAGGTATGGGCCCGAACAGGGTTCGGCTTGCGGGCGTCTGCCAGAACACCAACTTGTCTGCGGTTGTAGGGGATCTTATGGCGATCCGGGCACCTAGACGTCGGCCCCGACGGCCTTGCTAAGCATGGCGATGGTCTGCTCGTTGCGTCGGTAGTGGGAGAACTGGCCGATGCGAGTACAGATCACAAGGTCCGCGCGTTGCAACGTCGCCATGAACTGAGAAGCGGTGGACTGGGACACCTCTGCACGAGCTTGAATGTGCTTCAAACACACTCCAACTTCTTCCGCTGGGCGATCCTGCGGAGGAAATGAATTGCCATCCTTGAGCCAACCCAGAATCGCCAAGCGAGTTGGGTGGCCGAGCGCTTTGAACGCACTCACCAGCTGATCGTCACTAAGTTCTCCCATACCTCCAGCATACCCTGAAATCGCTATATCGCGATTTTACGATTATGTGGTATTACTTAGATCGTCAAATCACGTTTTTACGATGAAGGAAATTTCATGGCAACGAGAACTGCATTAGTCGTCGGAGCACGGGGTGTGATCGGCGGCAATCTTATCGAGCACCTCGACCGTGATGGCGGGTGGGAGGTCATAGGACTGTCGCGGCGGGGAGGCACCAGCCAGGGATCAGTTCGGCATATCGCTGTTGATCTCCTGGACAAGGAAGACACCATCCTGAAACTCTCCAGCCTGACCGAGGTCACGCATGTTTTTTACGCTGCCTACCAGGATCGGGCCAGTTGGGCGGAGCTGGTACCGCCGAATCTGGCGATGCTCACCAATGTCGTAGACGCGATTGAACCGGTGGCCCCGAATTTGGAGCACATCAGCTTGATGCAAGGGTACAAGGTTTACGGCGCCCATCTGGGGGCTTTCTCGACGCCCGCGCGTGAGGATGATCCCCCGCATATGCCGCCGGAGTTCAACGTCGACCAGCAACAGTTCCTCGAACTCCGACAGGCCAACGCAACGTGGTCGTGGTCCGCACTCCGGCCCTCGGTAGTGGCCGGTATCGGACTCGGCAATCCCATGAACCTGGCCATGGTAATTGCCGTGTACGCCTCCATTAGCAAAGAACTCGGCGTTCCATTCCGGTTCCCTGGCAAACCCGGAGCCTATACAAGCCTGATCGAGATGACCAGGTCGTTTTGCACCGCATAGCCGCCAAAGAGATGGCAGTACTGCGCATAGCCGTACTTCCTCAACACCCAACGGGATCCCACATACGTTCGTCAAGCCTGCAGCAAGGTGAAATGCGGGTTTGCCTTCATCGACCTCACAACCTGCGCGAAGTCCGGCAGGTCATACCCAGCGGTGACCCTGTTGCGCCCGTCAGGGAACCAGCCAGCAAGCTCGGCATCCGACAACTCCACCAAGGCCGCGGTGCTTACACCCCGGTTATCGAGGGCCTTCCGTGCCGTTGACACATCACGGTGTGAACAACCCACCGCATCAACGATCTGCTGATAACTCCTACCCTGCAACCAGAGGGTCATAATCGCCCGGTAATCAGCCATAATCTTTGCCTCCTTGCAAAGAATCGGCGGAGCCCAAGGCGCCGCCGTAAAAACAGAAAGGCACGAACACCAAACTAGCGCTACCAACAACCCAACAACACAGACCACCGCTACCACCAGAAGCTATGCGTCACTTGGTGCTGCTGGATCTATTTTGGGCCGAAACTGTGGAAAAGCGCACGAAGACCTGAGCATGGCAGGAACGTTAGGTTTGTCTTTGTTGAACAAAACTCGAAGTTTGCGAGAGGCGCAATGTGAAGAATCAAGAACCAGCTAAGCGGCGGGAGCTCATCCTGACGGCTGCGGTTACACAAAGGTTGCTGCATCCTGAGGAAGCGCTCGTTGCGGCTTTCATTGATCTGGATGGGGTGAGGGAGAACGTCGCGGCGCTCCATCGCGAATTCTCTGCAAACCCCCGGGTACTGCACGCGTTCGCTGCCAAAGCCAGCTGCTTGGTCCCAGTACTGGCTTTGCTGAATGAACTCGGCATGGGCTGCGAAGTGGCCAGTGAGGGCGAGCTGGCACAGGCAGTTGCCGCAGGGTTTTCTCCCGACCGGATCATCTTCGATTCACCCGCCAAAACCAGCCGCGAATTACGGCAGGCGCTTTTGTTAGGAGTCGCGATAAATGCAGACAACTATCAGGAACTCGGCCGGATATCCGAGTTGCTATCGACCTCCCCCTCGCTCTCTAAGATCGGAATACGCATAAACCCGCAGGTGGGTCTTGGCGGTATCGAAGCCATGAGTACAGCTGGGGCAACTTCGAAATTCGGAGTCGCGTTGGCTGATGAGGGCGGCCGGGCGCGGCTGTTCGAGGCATACCGAAAGCACCCTTGGCTAACCCGCATACATGCTCACGTAGGCTCCCAAGGATGCCCTCTGGCACTTATCGCCGACGGCCTCTCGCGGGTGGTTGATTTCGCCGATGAGGTCAATCGCAGACTCGGGCGGCAGCAAATCACGGCAATCGACATCGGCGGAGGCCTGCCTGTGGACTTCGAAAGTGACTCCCAGGAATCCAGCTTTGGCCCATATGTCCAGGAGTTGAAGAGGGCAGTACCTGCTCTCTTCAATGGCCAGTACGAAATCATAACCGAATTCGGTCGAACCATCCTAGCGAAATTTGGATTCATAGCAGCGCACGTGGAATACACGAAAGTTTCCGGCGGTCGCCGGATAGCCATCACCCACGCCGGAGCTCAGGTAGCCACCCGTACCGTATTCATGCCCGAGGCGTGGCCGATCCGGATCGGGGCGCACGATGGCCTGGGAAAGACCAAACAGGACGCTCCCGTGGCCCAGGACGTCGCTGGACCCTGCTGTTTTGCCGGTGATCTCATTGCCCGGAATAGGCTTCTGCCTCCTCTTGAGCAGGGTGACATCATCACCCTTCTGGATACCGGTGCCTACTACTTCTCTACACCGTTCAATTACAATTCGCTACTCGAACCAGGCGTTTACGGGGCGAATATCGACGCTGATGGAAGAGTCAGTTTCACAACCTTGCGACGTCCCCAGAACATTTCTGAATTGCTGGAACGGACAGGTATTAACGAGCTTCCGGAGGTACTGACATATGCCTTGTCCGAAGCCACGAGCAGCACGCTACCTTAGGCAGGAGCGAGTCACGGTAGCCCGAATGCCAGCTCTGGCAGCCAAAGAAGGCTCTCCGACCAACTGCCTCATCGGCACGGCCGAAGAAGCCCCGAAGCCCGCTCTCGGTGAACGGCGCCGCCCAAGGCAGGATTCCGCGGCCTGGGTGCGGACGAAGGTGTTCCACCGGAGTAGACCCGGGCCGGATGGGTTCTTATAGCAGCATGGGTTCCTAAGAACTGTTCACAGACCCGGCTCCACCAGTACGAGCAGCGCATAGGCAAAGAAGTGGGTTCTTGGCTCTCAGGTTCTATTGCCCTATGAACAAACACGCGTCTCTCACATTTACTACCGGCGGTCCGCCCAATCGGATCAATTCCCCGTCGCGGCACAAGAGAGTGAATTTCCCTGGCCGCTTGCGCCACTTCAAGCGACCTTCGCCACGATAGTAGCTGGATTTCAGTTCATGGGTAGCGTGGAGTACTAGATGGCACCTGATGATCCGAAAGGGATGCCTACTCCCAGTCCAGAGAGGCAGACCGTATTTCTAGTCACTGCCGGTCATGAGGTCGGGGTCGATTCCGGATTTTTTGTGGACAGTCATGAATGCCGCCAATGGGTGCGCGCACTGCCGAACACCACGACGTTGTCCGACACTCGGACGGTGTTTGTGGCTCGCATTTCCATGTCCTGGCAACGACCAGCGAGCTTCCGTCCGAATTTGGGCGCTTCAGAAGGAAATGAATGCGTTCACACTGTTTTCGTGACCTTTTTCAGCCCTGCAGGCCTATCTGGATTAATCCCCCGGCCCAGAGCCAGGTTCAAGGCCAGCTGCTGCAGCGGGATGATCTCAACCAAGGGGATGAGAGCCGGGTCGATGCCTTGGGGGCCGGTTCCCCGTGGTAGCCCAAGCTCGACGGCCATGCCGCCGAGTTTCCGGGAAGCTTCAACAAATGCCTGTACCGATTCTCGGCCTCCAGGTGAGGCTGTGAGGGCAATGACGGGAGTCCCCGGGACCACCTGGCCCAGCGGCCCGTGGGTCGCGTCCGCAGCACTCCAGCCCGATGCCGCTATGGCGTTCGTCTCCATGAGCTTGAGCGCACCTTCCTTGGCCGTCGACATTGAGTAGCCGCGTCCGACCACCAGGACCCTGCCAGCATCGGCAAGGGCTTCGGCGAGTATTCCGCTGGACGTATTTGTTTCATCGATGACCCTGGCCGCTGCTTCGGTTGCTGCCTCGGCCTTGCCCCTCGCTTCCGCCCAGGATCCGCCCGCGGCAAGAGTAAGCACCATGAACAGGGCAAGTAGTTCGGCGGTATAGGTCTTAGTGGCCGCCACCGATATTTCCGTGCCGGCCATGAGGCAAACATGCAGGTCCGCCAGGCCAGCCAGGGTACTGCCTTCGTTGTTGGTCAGGGCAAGGACCAGGACCCCGCTGTGCTTGGCTGCGTATGCAGTTTCGAGAAGGTCTGGCGATTCCCCGGATTGCGAAACGGCAATCATGATCGAGGTGGGGTATTTCAGCCTAGTTCCGAAGGCTGTGACCGTGCTCGGTGTCGACAGCATCGCCGGAATGCGCAAGACGTTGTGTGCCAGGTACTGCCCGTACATGGCGGCGTGATCGCTGGACCCACGTGCTGCGAACACCAGCAGCTGCGGATCGACGCCGCGAATCAGTTCAGCGGCGGCCATGAGGCTGGGTTGTTCATGGTCAAGGAGGTCCAACCAGCGCGCGGGTTGCTCGGCGATCTCGGCACGCATGTGGGCGCCAGCCTCAGACCGGTCAATGTCGGTCAAGAGGCGAGTCCGGTGATCATGGCCACGACTTCGTTGTGGGAGGTGTCTGCCAGTTTCTTGGTGCCTACCTGGGTTCCGCGCCGGAGCACCGACACACGGTCAGCGATACGGAACACTTGGTCCATGTTGTGGCTCACAATGAGAACGGCCGCGCCCCGGGCCTTGAGTTTGAGGATGACCTCCTCTACCTTCGCGGTTTCGGCAACGCCCAGGGCGGCTGTGGGTTCGTCCATAAGCACTAAGCCACCGGCCCAGTGCGTGGCGCGGCAGATGGCAATGCCTTGACGCTGGCCTCCGGAGAGGTCGCTGAGGGTTGCCTTCGCGGAGGGGATGCGCACGTCGAGGGTGTCCACCAGTTCCTGTGTTTGCCTGGCCATGCGCTTGCGATCCAGGATACGCAGTGGGCCCTTTGTCAGCTCCCGTCCGAGGAACATGTTCATATAGACGGGCTGGTCCTCGACCAGCGCAAGGTCCTGGTAGACAACTTCAACGCCTTTGTCCCTAGCATCTGAGGCATCACGGAAATTCACTTGCTCGCCGTTTAGCCAGATCTCACCGTCGCTGGGTTGGTATAGCCCTGAGATGATCTTGACCAGAGTTGATTTGCCGGCGCCGTTGTCACCGACCAGGGCCACGATCTCGCCGGGATGGACTTCGAGGTCGAAGGTCTTGATGGCGACGACGCCGCCGAAGTTCTTGTGGATGCCCTTAAGCCGGAGGGGCGGGGTGGATGCGGAGGCAGCGGTCTTGGCTGCTGAAGGCGTGAGTGTCATGATCTTGTCCTGTCTGTCTGTGTGTGTCATTGCCGGGCCGGGGAAAGGGGTGCGGAACCGTCTGATGCCCAGACGCCCTCGATTCGGGGGTGGCCGGTGGATACTCCGGAGATTGCCGCGGTCAGGGCCCGTGTCACGAAGACTTGCGGCCGGAACCCGAAAATCACAGTGTCGCCTTCAGCGACGTCTGACTGTTCCAAGGGAATAGTGGCGTAGTAGTCGATGGTCTCGGGGGAGGGCATGTCAACGGGCCGTGCGGTTGCCGCGGCGATGTCTTCGCCGGCGGAAACGACGAGGGCGCGGGTGGTGCCGTTTCCAAGGACGGGGTCCACATAGAGTCCTCCGCCGAAGACGTAGGCTTTGCCATTCCAGAGGTGGGATACCTCGCTGACATACGCGATGGCGGGTTCTTCCACCAGATCAGCGACAGCATGCAGGGGCGTGCTTCCGGTTAGCCCGTGGCCCGGCTCCACCTGGGTGGCACCTTCGCGGGCCAGTCCCTCCAACACCGAGATGGACGTGGTCCCCGGGGCATTGACCTGGACGCCGGTCCGCCCTGCCGCTGCGAGGAGTTCAGCGGCCCGCGTCAAAGTGCCACGGTTCGGCGTTGCTACTGCGGTCCCGGTAGTCGGGTCGAAGAGTGTGGCGGGGAACGTTGTGATGCCTGCAAAGCGCGCACCGGGGATAGCATCGACGGCGTCGGCTGCCTCCACGATTCGGTCCAGCGGGAAGCCTCCCTCATGACCGGTGTAGAAGCGGTCGCCAGGCGCCACTACCCGGAGCAACACATCTTGGACGCGGCCTCGCTTGAGCGCCGCAGCGCCTGCCTCGCGGGCCTTGGCTTCACTGAACACGGTCCAGTACAGCGGTTCCAGGGACGCAGCTAGATCCGCCTCGTGCCTTGGAATCTGGACGAGGTGGCCCAGATGGCCAACGTGGAGGCTTCCGGAGGCTGCTGCTACGGCGCACTGCAGGTCGACTCCTACGGCGTGCGTAATGCCGGAGCGGACGAGGGCCCGGGAGACGTCCGGGTTGCGGCCGATCTGTTTGGTCATCGCAAACGCTGTCAGCCCCAGCCGTGCTGCTTCCGCAGCGAAGGCGACGGCGTTGCGTTCTACGGCGTCAAGGTCGATCGCGTAGCAGTTCACTGGCAGCTCACCTGAAGCGTGCAGTCTCGCGATGGCGGAGAGGAAATTGGGGTTTCGTCGTCGAAGTAGTTCGAGGAACATTCGGGATCCTTTCTCTAGTTTTTCTTGCCGCGGAGGGAGAAGGACACGGCCACGAGGATGATGAGGCCGCGAACGATCATCTGCTGGGAGACATTTAGCCCGGCGAGGATGAGGCCGTTGTTGATCATGCTCATCAGGAGGCTGCCGATGAGGGCGCCAACCACAGTCGCCTTGCCACCGAACAGGCTTGTTCCACCCACTATCGCCGCCGCGATGACGGTCATCAGGTCAGTCTCTCCGAGTGTGTAGCGAGCTCCGTGTAGGCGTCCCGCGTAGAGGAGTCCGGCTAGGGCCGCGGTCGTCGCACTGCCGACGAAGACCATCAACCGCACCCGGTTGACCTTGATGCCGCTCACGCGTGCTGCGGAGGCACTGTTTCCCACTGCAAGAACGTGAGCCCCGTAGCGGCGTTGCCTCAGTAAGTGCCAGCCCACCAGAACCGCGCCAGCCGTCCACCACAGCAGGATTGGCAGGCCCATGAGCTCGCCGCCCCCAAAGAGCCAGACGAAAGCGTTGTCGGTGACCGGGACGGATTGTAGGTTCGTCAACTGGCGTGCCAGACCGGCGAGCAAACCCATCGTGGCCAGGGTGACTAGGAAGGAGGGAAGTCGCACGACGGTGATGAAGAAGCCATTGATGAGGCCGACGGCGACGCCTACGGCCAAGCCGGACAGGGCGCCGATCCACCATTGGCCGGTTCCTTGAAGTACGACGGCGGCGGTAAGCGCGGAGAGTGCAACCGTGGAGCCGATGGAGAGGTCGATCTCCCCTGTGCCAAGTACGAAGACCATTCCAATCGCCATGATGGTGATCGGTGCCGCCTGGATGACGATGTTGAACAGGTTGGTCGAGTTGAGGAAGATCCCGGTCTGCGTTACCGCAAAGTATAAGAAGACCAGTATGAACCCTATATAGACAACGTAGTTGCTCCAGGCCACCCCTTTGATCTGGTCTAGGACTTTCGGTTTTTCCGAAGTTGTGGTGCTCATCTTGCTTGTCCTTTCTGTGTAGTGTGGTTCGGTATAGGGCCGGTCGGTCCGGGGCCAGTAGATGCGGTGCCGCTTGCCTCAAGGGCGAGTAGGACGGCTCCGGCCACCGGTGCACGGTGTCCGAGTTCACTGGTGCGGATGTCCAGGGAGGCGCCGTGGCGCTTCAGCCATAACTGGATGTACGGAAGCAGGTCTTTTCTGCTGCCGATTCCGCCGCCGATCACGAAAACTTCCGGATCGAGGATGGCGTTGACGGCCACGAGGGCTGCCGCGACCCACCGGGCCTCGTCGTCGAGGACGGCAATCGCTTCTGCGTTGCCCCCGCGTGCCTTGGTGAAGATTTCCCGGGTCGAGAGGCGCTGACCGGAGGCCGCCTGGTAACGGCGGTCCAGCGCGTCTCCGGCCACAGCTTCCTCAAGTGGTCCGCGCACGTGGTTTTCCGGGGCCAGGGCGTCGGCCCCGAGGGGTAGATAGCCGATTTCCCCGGCAGCTCCGCTGGATCCGCGAACAAGCCGACCCCCGGCAACGATGCCCATGCCGATGCCCGTGCCGACTGAGACGAAAACGAAGTCCGAATGAGCCAGCCCCACCCCGTAGTGGAGTTCACCGAGGGCCGAGACATTGACATCATTTTCAATGACTACCGGATGCCGCAGCCGTTCCGCGAGGTCCGAGCCGAGCGAGACGCTCCTCAGGGCCGAAAGGTTGGGGGCTTGGGCCAGGGTGTTTCCGGATCCGTCCGGCACCCCCGCTGCACCGACGCCAGTTGCGGCAACTTGGTCGGTGCGCGCGTTGACGTCGACGCAGAGTTCCTGAACAAGCCCCGCGATCTGATCCACGACGTCCACACCGTGCGCGTTGGTGGCAACTTTCCGCTCGGCCAGGATCGTCCCGGCGGCATCGGCGATGCCCGCCCGAATCTTTGTCCCACCGAGGTCAACGCCCACCACGTACACCGCCTCCATGTCCCTATCCTCTGCACGGGCGTTCATGGTGTCCCTTGGGTCAGAAGACGCAAGGGGTTCCCCCGCAGCATCAGCTCCGCGTCGGCCGGGGACAGTCCCCGGTTAAGCGCCATGGGGATGAAGACGGCCCCGAGGTAGTTGTAGCCCCACTCCCCGTGGGTTGCGGGGTTGAGGTAGACCTCGGCCCCGGTGAGATCCTGGGAGAGGAACAGCTGCCCTGCATAACCCCGCTTCGTGAGCTGGGACAGGTTATCGGCCCTGGTGGTGTCGGAGCGGTAGTAGGCCCGCTTGGTGAATTCGCCCTCCGCAGGATGAGCCGGCCACGGTTCCAGCACAAAGTCCCAGAATTCCTTGCCGATCGTGTCAAAAGCGATATTCACCCCGGCGTCCAGAACCCGTATGAGGTAGTCCAGTTCAGGCTGGATGTCCATGTGTCCGATGACGACGCGGCTGAGGTCTGCTCCTTCTTCCTTCAGGATCTCGACTTGTTCAAGCGCCATGGTCCCGTGAGTGGTGTGTGTGGTGAGAGCCACCCCCGTTGCTCTGTGGGCACGAGCGGCAGCCCGCAGACATTTCTCTTCGTGGGCTGTGATCTCGTTCAAGCCCGTGGCCTGTTCACCCAGGATGCCGGCCTTGATCGAGGTGGACCCGATCCCGGTGGTGACGTCAAGAGTGAACCGCTCCGTCATCTGAACAAGGGACGCCTCAGCGGTCCAGGCCGGGCTGTAGGGCTCTAGATACACCGAGCTGCCCGCTACGATTTGCAGCCCGGACTGTTCGGAGATCTCTTGAAGGATCGGTAGGTTTTCACCGAATGCCGCACGGCCCACCACGCTGTAGGGGCTGAGGTCGACGACGGTGTTGAAGCCGAGCGCCCTAAGCCCGCCGAGGGCGCGGACAGCTTGGGCCACCTGGTCGTCCACATAGACGGCGTCGCTTGGCTCAATCACCAGGTCATGCGGATCAGCGAGTGTCTCCGGACGGCCGCCAGAGAGCCACGGCCCGGGAACAAGGGAGGTGAGGTGTTCGTGGTGTAGGATCTTACCGAGTTTTCCCGGTTCGACCGGCCCGAGTACGGTCTGCACAAACTGTGCCATGTGAGAAAGTCCTTTGGAAATGTGCCCATTGGGCGGGGTTTATGGTGTTGCCGGGGCAGGTGGCGGGACCGTTATTCGGCCCCTCCACCTGCCCCTTCCTGACTCCGTTCCGGCGCTCAGCAGCCGGGCCCGGAATCAGCGGCGGAAGTCACTTTCCTGTCACGCTCGACGGCGGCGCGACGCCGTAATCGTCCTGCCAGCCCTGGATCAGGTTGTCTTTGGTGACCTTGGTGGGTGTCGTGGCGACGAGTGCAGGGGCGGGCTTGTTCAGCACACCATAAGCTGAAGCGGTGGCCAGGCCCTTGCCGAGAGAGATGGAGCTGTTGCCCACCAGACCCACGGCGTTGCCGTCACGCGCCATATCTGCTGCAAGTGTGGCGTCAAGATCGTTGGTTACGACCTTGACGTCGGAACGGCCGGCGTCGCGAAGTGCCGCCAGCACACCCTGTGCTGCGGTGGCCCAAGGGACGTAGATGCCCTTGATACCCGGGTGGCGGGCGATCATCGCAGCCGCGATCTCCTGGGTCTTGGCTTCATCAGTGAACCCTTCCTCGGCAACGATCTTCTCGTTCGGGTAGAGGAACGCCGTCCAGGCCTTGAACGCCTTGTCACGCTGGTTAGTGAACCAGAAATCGGCGTCATGGTACATGTAGCCGATCTCGCCCTGGCCACCAAGCGCATCCCCCAGCATTGTGGCATTGAACTTCCCAGCCTCGGTCAGCGACTCCGTGACGATTGAAACGAACTGCTTCCCCGCCTGGTAGTTAGCCGGCGGCGTCGTCATGATGACGAGCTTGACGCCCTTGTCCACGGCCGGTTTGAACGTCGCTTCCGCTGAAACAGGGTCCACGGCGATGGTCACGATGATGTCCGGGTTCAGTGCCAACACGGTTTGAAGGTTGTTCGCCTGCGTTGCGGCGTCGAAGTTGGCCTGAGTGCTGGCGACAACGTCAATGCCCAGCGCCTGGAACTCTTCGCGGGCACCTTTTTCAACCGCGGAAACAAACTCAGAGGATGTGTGCCACACGAACGCGGCTTTGTGGTGGCCGGTCTTGACCTTGGCCTTCTCCTCATCTGTCAGTACAAGATCCGCGATCTTGCCCGGCTTTTCACCATTGGGGCCGACAAACTCCAGACTTGGTGCAGAGACCTGGGAACTTGCACTCGAGGCCCCTGTACTAGATCCGCTTTGTCCGCTGGCGCAACCGGACAATGCCAACACCAATACTGTCGCGCAGACGGTGAGCCACTGCGCTGAACCACGTTGCATAAACTTTGATGATTCCATGGATTCCTAGACCTTTCTTAGCTTGTTGTCGGGACGGATGTTGCTACGTCCAGCTGCCGGACCCCCTCCAGCACCTTGGGACTTGGACGTCCTCGACTTGATTCCTCTATTTTGATTTCAAGATGCAACCAAAGTCAATGGTCTGGGTGAAATTTTATGAACAGAACCCATATTTTACGAAAAGATTTTCCCTAATGCGGCGAAGTCGGGTAAATTTGGAATCATATTGAGTTCAAAGTCGATGGAGGTACATGACAGTGCAAAGCACCAGGACAATGAACCGAAGCGCAGTGCTCACCGAGGTGCTGCGTTCGGCCCCGGCCAGCCGGAAGCAAGTGGCTGAGGCAACGGGAATTTCCTCCGCGACCGTGACTCGTGCCGTGGACCTGCTCATCGCTGAGGGCGTGCTTCGGGAAGGCTCGGAAATCGTCTCCGAGAGTAGGGGAAGGCGCGCCGTGCTGCTGGATGTCGTCGCAGACCGCTCCTATGTGCTCGGCATCGATCTCGGTGCCTCGAATACCCGTTTTGTGCTAGCCGACCTCATTGCCAATCCCGTTCTGGCGTGCGAAGTCAGGACTCCTTCGGATCTGGGCGCCGACGACCTGGCAGCCTGGCTTGCTGACGAGGTCCGCGCAGCTTGCGGCACTAAATGGCCCGTTGTCAAATCCATTTGTTTGGGACTGCCGGGAGCAGTCAGCCGGATTGATCGCTCAGTTTCCAATGCAACCCACTTGCCACAGGTGGAGGGGGTCGACTTCCTGAAAACGTTCGAAACCGCCGTCGACCTAACCGTCCTGACAGACAACGACGCAAACCTAGCTCTCCTCGGGGAGCAGCGCTTCGGCGCAGCCAGACTCTCCCCGACCGCAGCCATGCTTACGCTAGGCACTGGCTTGGGAGCGAGTCTGGCCATCGACGGTACGGTCCTGAAAGGGCACCACGGACTGATCGGCGAGTTTGGCCACCTACCCGTAGGCCCGCTAGGAGCCAGACTTGAACACCTGGTCACCGGCCCGGGGATACTTCACCAAGCAGCGGAGGCCGGCCTGTCCCTGGACAATCCCGCTGAGTTGTTTGTCGAGCATGCCACTGGCCACCTCCATGCCCTTCGCGCCCAGTTTGACCATGCCCTCATGATCGTATTGACGGCGATTTCAGTATCGTGCGAACCGGAGATGATCGTTCTGGGAGGTGGAATCGCCAAGTCCTTGACGACGAGTCTGGGCCGATATCGAGCCTCGCTGGAGCGCAACCTTCGCATCTCCCCGGCCCTCGTTCCGGCGGCGTTGGGTGACTTCTCCGGGGCAGTCGGAGCTGTGGTAGCAAGCCTGCATGCACTCTACACAGATCTTGGGATCGAACAGCAATCCCTCGCCGAACTGCCGGCCTCCCAAACTCTGACACCGGAGAGCATCCGGAAAGTGCACCGCCCCGAGTCCAATGGTGGGTGTTGATTCCTTGAAATGGTGAGGGCAACACCACGGACCCCTGACTTGCTGCAAGTTACTGTCTCCGTTAGGCAGGACACATTTCTCGCTCTCCGGCGGCGACATCTGGCTGCGTATCTACCGGCTGAAATCCTGCAATAATGGCAGGCTCTTTTGAGTAGTCCAAACTGCCAAGCAAATAATTCACCTCACGCCTACCAAGGCAAACCGACTCAAATGCAACAGTCGGCACAGCCCCCGAACAGGGACTATGCCGACTATTGCCCATCCGACTAGCTGTTCCTAATCTAGCCCTGTGTGCGACGGCGTCGGATGACTAGCAAAACAGCACCCATGATTGCTATCGCAAGTCCGGCAACGCCTAGGCTCAATGCCTGAACGCCCGTGGAGGCAAGGTTACCGTTGCCGGTTTGTGGGGCAGGCGTCGGTGAACTAACCGCGCCTGTGGCCGGGGACGACGGCTTTACCGCCACCGGTACGTAGGTGACAGTTACTGTTGCTTGGGTGTTGTTGCCGCGAACATCACTGACTTGGTAGGTCACTGGTGTGGGGTTTCCGGAGAAGCCAGTCTCGGGTGTGAAGGTCACAGCACCGGTTACGGGGTCAACAGTCCAGGTGCCTTCACCCGGTACGACGAGCTCGGTAACGGCCTTGTTCTCAGCGTTGATGAGTTTCACGGTTGTCGGATCAAGGTCGCCCTTGTCATTGTTCAACACAGGAACCTTCACGGCGGAACCCTGAACATTATTCAGCGATTCATCCTTTACAGCCACCGGTACGTAGGTGACAGTTACTGTTGCTTGGGTGTTGTTGCCGCGAACATCACTGACTTGGTAGGTCACTGGTGTGGGGTTTCCGGAGAAGCCAGTCTCGGGTGTG
>NZ_JBTNDR010000059.1:0-12575 GCF_054510895.1 Arthrobacter sp. HLT1-20
TGTCTTTTGTGCTCCCCTTTGTTTTCCTTTTCTCTTCTCCTCCCCCCCCCCCCCCCCCCCCCCCCCCCCCCAAGGCGCAGATGAGCCCGGCAGGCGCAGACGTGCGCCACCGCTCCGGGTTAGGGCTTGGCCACTGTCAGCAGGAACGTTGAGTCCTCGAGGGCATCAACGCTGTGGCGGGCCATGGGCACCACCAGGTGGTCGCCCGGCGAGCCTTCCCAGGTGACACCGCCGGAGACCAGGGCTATGCGGCCGCTCAACACCTGAACCGTGGCTTCGCCGGGATTGTCGTGTTCGTCCAACGCGGATCCGGCGGTGAGGGCAATGACTGTTTGGCGCAGAACACGCTCGTGGCCGCCGAAGACGGTTCGCGAACTGCGGCCACTGTTCTTTGTTTTGGCAGCACCCAAAAGTTCCCGGGCCAGTGCCGTCAGCGATGATTTTTCCACGATGCTCCTCACGAACTGCCACGGTGTGCCATGCGTTTTCTTCACAGTACCTGCAAAGGGGTGGGTGGCGACACAAAAGATGCCAGTGAAATATCAGCGGTTGTGGCCAGAACACAACAGCCGCCCGGCCCCGAAGCGGGAGCGGGCGGCTGTTCGGGCGGAACTAGGACAGGTGGCGCTCCGGCACGCCGTTGTAAGCGCTCAGCGGGCGGATCAGTGCGTTGCTGGCCCGTTGTTCCATGATGTGTGCGGTCCAGCCGGTGATGCGCGAGGCGATGAAAATAGGTGTAAACATGTCGGTGTCAAAACCCATCAGGTGGTACGTGGGCCCGGCCGGGTAGTCGAGGTTCGGCTTGATAGCCTTGGCCTCATCCATGGCCTGCTCCAGCCCGTCGTAGAGCCCCATCATTTCCGGCCGGTCGTAGTGGGCGATCATCCGCTCCAGCGCGGCCTTCATGGTGGGGACCCGGGAATCGCCGTGCTTATAGACCCGGTGCCCGAAGCCCATGACCTTCTTCTTCTGAGCCAGGGCATCCTCCATCCACGCCTTGGCTCGTGCCGCGGCGTCCTCCCGCGGCTCGTCGGCGCGGATGCCGATCTCGTCAAAGGTATGCATGACAGCCTCGTTGGCGCCGCCATGCAACGGTCCCTTCAAGGCGCCGATGGCTCCCGTCACAGCCGAGTGCAGATCGGAGAGCGTGGAGGTGATGACCCGAGCCGTGAAGGTTGAGGCGTTGAAGGAGTGCTCGGCGTACAGCACCATGGAAACCCGAAAAGCGTCCACCACCTCCGGCGCCGCTTCCTCGCCAAAGGTCATCCACAGGAAGTTCTCCGAATAGTTCAGGTCCGCCCGGGGTTCCACCACGTCCAAACCTCGACGGCGGCGCTGGTCGTAGGCGACCACGGCGGGGAACTGGGCAAACAGGGACTTGGCCTTGTCCAGTTCCGCCTCCGGCGAGGAGTCGTGGGCCAGGGCATGGTTGGCGCCCATGACGGAGACGGCTGTGCGGCCCACATCCATCGGGTGACACCCCAGGGGCAGCAGGTCAATCGCTGCCCTGACGTTGGCATCCAGAGACCGGTTAGCCCGCTCAAAAGCCTCAAAGCTGCTCAGCTCAGCAGCCGAGGGCAGCTCAGAGGTCCACAGCAGCAGGGCCACCTCCTCGAACGAGGCGTTGGCCGCCAATTCTTGAACGGGGTAGCCGCGGTACAGCAACGAATTCGAGTCAGGATTGACCTTCGAGACGGCGGTGTAGTCGGCAACCACGCCGGCCAGGCCCTTGCGCACTTCTTCACTCACAGTTGATACTCCCTTGCATAAAAGGAACGAGTCCCTACAAATTCACATTGTTGCTGGTGATGTCCAGGCCAGGCACGGAGAAGTTGAAGATGGAAGTATCAAACCGGTTGTAGGCCTCATAGTCAACTAATTCGTAGAGCCTGGCCCGGGTCAGCATGTCCGGTACTGCGGCTTCTTGGGTGCCGTGCGTTGAAATGGCGTCTAGAACTCGTTCGGCTGCCCCCATGGCGCTGCGCAGCAGGGTGACTGGGTAGATGATCATGGCGACCCCGGCCTGGGCTAGTGCGTCACGGGTGAATAACTCGCTTTTGCCAAATTCGGTCATGTTGGCCAGCACGGGTACGTTCACGGCCTTGCACACGGCCTCGAATTCGGCAACGCTTTTCATGGCTTCGGGGAAGATGGCGTCAGCTCCGGCGTCAACGAGGGCCTTGGCCCGGTCGATGGCGGCGTCCAGGCCTTCCACGGCGCGGATGTCGGTGCGGGCCATGATGAGGAAGTTTTTATCGCGGCGGGCGTCGGCGGCGGCGGCAATGCGCTTGATGGCTGTGTCTAGGTCGACCATGTTTTTGCCGTCGAGGTGGCCGCAGCGTTTGGGGTTGAACTGGTCCTCGATGTGGCAACCAGCCAGCCCCGCGTTCTCCAGCTCCTGGATGGTGCGGGCCACGTTCATGGGTTCGCCGAATCCGGTGTCCGCGTCGATCAGGCAGGGCAGGTCTGTCATGCGGGCAATCTGCCCGCCGCGGGCGGCCACCTCGGTCAGGGTGGTCATGCCGATGTCCGGGAAGCCCAGATCGTTGGCGAGCACGGCGCCGGAGATGTATACGCCGTCGAACTTCTTTTCCTCAATGAGGCGGGCCGAGAGCGGGTTGAAGGCGCCCGGGAACTGCACGGCCGCGCCTGGGACCAGCATGGCGCGCAGGTCCCGGCGCTTTTGCTCGGGAGTCTTCTTCGCGTACAGCATGTTAGAACAGGCCCTTGGGTGCGTTGTCCAGGTCCACGACGCCGGGTGCTGCGGTGATGTTCAGCTGGCCCAGTTCCCCGGCGGCAAGGTGGGGCAGATTCTGCGCTGCCGCGATGAAGCGGTTGATCTCTGCCTCTTCCACCAGGCCGGCGGCCAGGGTGCGGAACTTGTTGATGTACTGGGCGCGGGTAAAGGGCCGCGCACCGAGCGGGTGGGCATCGGCCACCGCGATGGACTCGGTGATGAGCGTGCCGTCGGTGAGGGTGATGACCACGGTGCCGCCGAAGGCTTTTTCGGCAATGTCTAGGGAGTGGTAGCGGCGCGTCCACTCGGCGTCCTCTTCCGTGGTGACCTTGTGCCACAGTTCCACGGTGTCGGGGCGCCCGGCACGCTCGGGGGAGTAGGAATCCACGTGGTGCCAGGCACCGTCCTGCAGGGCCACCGTGAAAATGTATGGGATGGAGTGGTCAAGGGTTTCCCGTGAGGCGGTGGGATCGTACTTCTGGGGATCGTTGGCCCCGGAACCAATCACAAAGTGGGTGTGGTGGCTGGTCTGAATCAGCACGCTGGCCACGTTGGCCGGGTCGGTGGCCTCGGGGTGCTCGCCATGGAGCTTGCGGGCCAGGTCAATCCACGCCTGGGCCTGGTACTCGGCGGAGTGTTCCTTGGTGTAGGTGTCCAAGATGGCGCGCTTGGCCTCGCCCGGAGCAGGCAGGGGCACGGTGTAGGCGGCGTCGGGGCCATCCAGCATCCAGGCGATGACACCGTCTTCGCCCTCGTAGATCGGCACGGGCGAGGTTTGGCCGCGCATGGCACGGTCGGCGGCCTCAACAGCCATCTTGCCGGCAAACGCCGGGGCGTGGGCCTTCCACGTGGAGATCTCGCCCTTGCGGGACTGGCGGGTGGCCGTGGTGGTGTGCAGGCCCTGACCCACAGCCTGGAAAATGGTTTCCACCTCAAGGTTCAGCAGTGTGCCAATACCGGCTGCGGCTGACGGGCCCAGATGGGCCACATGGTCGATCTTGTGCTTGTGCAAGCAGATCGCCTTCACCAAGTCGACCTGGATCTCATAACCGGTGGCCAGGCCGCGCAACAGTTGCGCCCCGGAGGCGCCGGTGTGCTGGGCCACGGCCAGGATCGGGGGAATGTTGTCACCCGGGTGGGAATACTCGGCCGCCAAGAACGTGTCATGGTAGTCCAGTTCACGCACGGCAACACCGTTAGCCCAGGCCGCCCACTCGGGGGAAACCTTCTCGGTGATACCGAACACTGAGGCTCCCACACCGCCCGTGGACGGTGCATGGCTCAGGGCCTGGGCGCGGGCAGCAACAATGGGGCCGCGGTTCAGGGACGCGATGGCCACGGAGGCATTGTCAATGACCCGGTTGATGATCATCTCGGAAACCTCGGGCGTGACCGCCACGGGGTCCGCGGCAACCTTGGCAATCTTAAACGCCAACTGCTCCTGCCGGGGCAGGTTCTCTTCACTCTTATAAACGCGGACTTTATGCTCAATAACCATGATGTTCCTTTCACAGGGGCGAAAAATACTAGTCAAAAAAATTGTTAGACGGCCGTGCTGAGAAGATGGCGCAGGCTGTTGTCCAGGTGAACGGTGGTGGCGGCGCTGGCAACGGCCACATTGCCGCTGGCGATGGCCAGGGCAATGGCTGCGTGCTCCCGGGCGGCGTCGCGGAGCCGGGCAGGATTGTCCTTGCCCAGGCGGCGGACCCGGACCAGGTGAACGCGTAAGTTTTTCAGGGCCTGGTTGAGGTAGTGATTGCCGACGGCGGCCTCCACAGCCGCGTCCAACGCGCCCGCCAGCTGGTAATAGTCCTGCCGGCTGGGGTCATCGGAGGTGATGAGTTCCCCGGCGTTGAGCAGCTGCTGGTGCAGGGAGTGAAAGATGGCTGGATCGCAGCGCTGGGCTGCCAGTTCCGCGGCCCGGCATTCCAAGGCGGAGCGGAGTTCAAAAAGCTCATCCAAGTGGTCCAAGGAAATTTCACTGACCACCACACCGCGCCCGCTTTGCGGTTCGGCGAGGCCTTCGGCGCTGAGCTTGGCCAGCGCTTCGCGAATGGGGGTGCGTGAGACGCCCAGGCGTTCCGAAAGTTCCACTTCCGCCAACACCGTGCCGGGGGTGAGGCGCCAGTGGATGATGTCGCTACGCAAACTGGCATATGCCATCTCGCTGGCTCTCATGGGACTCCCTGAGGATCGGTGGTTGGGGCAGGTGAATCATTCTCTCAACCACTTCAGTGTATACAAGGAAAGAGTGAAAAGGCAGCATTTCCCGGAATATTCGAAGTTTCCGAGCCAAATGTATACAGGGAGGGTTGTTTTTGTTCAAATGTCCGCACTAGTATGGCACTCATCACATCAACGTGGATGGAGCACCCGCATGTCATTGCACAGCACGGATCACAGTACGGACTACAGCGCGGAATACCGGCGCAGCATCGGCGATCCTGAAGGTTTCTGGTTGGAAGCGGCCACGGCCGTGGACTGGGACACGGTTCCGACTCTGGCGCACAGTGATGCCGAAGCCCCCATGAGCCGCTGGTTTCCAGACGGGGAGATGAACACCTGCTACAACGCGTTGGACAGGCACGTTGCCGCTGGCCGTGGAGAGCGTGTGGCGTTGATCCATGATTCGGCCATGACGGGGCACATTGCCCGCTACACGTACGCCGAGCTGACGGAGGAGGTGGCCCGTTTTGCGGGAGTCCTGCGCGCCAACGGCGTGGGCAAGGGGGACAGGGTGGTCATCTACCTGCCCATGATTCCCGAGGCTGCCATTGCCATGCTGGCCACGGCGCGTCTGGGCGCTGTTCATTCGGTGGTGTTTGGTGGGTTTGCCGCCAGCGAATTGGCCGTACGCCTGCGCGATGCGGCACCTAAGGTGGTTGTCACAGCATCCGGGGGCCTGGAGCGAGGCAAAAAAATTGAGTACCTGCCCACGATTCATCAGGCCCTCGCCAAGGCTGACATGCCCACCGTGCCGGTGGTGGTCAAGCGCCGCGAGGGCTTTGTTGCGGACCCGGCGGAGCTGGGGCTCAACGCCGTAGATTGGGATGCCGCCATGGGCGCGGCGCAGCCGGCCGCACCCGTCAGCGTCAAGTCAACGGACCCCCTGTACGTGCTCTACACCTCCGGCACCACAGGCGCGCCCAAGGGGGTTGTCCGCGACAACGGGGGACACGCCGTCGCCCTCCTGTGGACCATGGATAAGCTGTACAACATCCACGCCGGCGACGTCTGGTGGACCGCCTCTGACGTGGGCTGGGTGGTGGGGCATTCCTATATTGTTTACGGGCCGCTGCTGGCTGGCGCCACCACGCTCATGTATGAGGGCAAGCCCGTGGGCACCCCGGATGCTGGCGCGTTTTGGCGAGTCATTGCCCAACACGGCGTGAAGGCGCTCTTCACCGCGCCCACGGCCCTGCGCGCCATCCGGAAGATGGACCCGGAGGCGGTGCTGCTGGGTACGTACGACGTCGGGGGGCTGCAAACGCTGTTCACCGCCGGTGAGCGGCTGGACACCGACACATACCATTGGGCGTCGAAAGTGCTCGGTGTTCCTGTGGTGGATCACTGGTGGCAGACGGAAACTGGGTGGGCCATTGTGGGCAACCCGCAGGGGATGGGCCCGCTGCCCATCAAGGCCGGTTCGCCCTCGGTGCCCATGCCCGGCTTCGATCTTCGCATTGTGGACGGTCTTGGCGAGGAGGTGGCTGCTGGGGAGGAGGGCAATATTGTGCTCGCCCTGCCCCTGCCGCCTGGCACGCTCACCACGCTGTGGGGCAACGATCAGCGCTACGTTGATTCATATTTGGGCGCCTTTCCCGGTTTCTACTCCACGGGCGATTCCGGCTACCGGGATGCGGACGGCTACGTTTTTGTTATGGGCCGCACCGACGACATCATCAACGTGGCCGGGCACCGGCTCTCCACCGGTGCCATGGAGCAGGTGGTGGGCACCCACCCGGCTGTTGCCGAATGCGCCGTGATAGGTGTGGCCGATGATTTGAAGGGTCAAAAAGCCATGGGTTTCGTGGTGCTCAAGGCCGGTGCCAGCATTGCTGCCGATGTTCTGGAGCGTGAATTGGTGGCACTGGTACGGCGCGAAATTGGGCCAGTGGCCGACTTCAAGCATGCCGTGGTGGTTGATGCCCTGCCCAAGACCCGTTCGGGGAAGATCCTGCGCAAGACCATGCGCCAGATTGCCGACGGCGAGGACTATACCGTGCCGTCCACCATCGAGGACGGCACGGTCATCGACGCCCTGCGCCCCATACTGACAGCTCGCAGCTAGCCAAAAAACCGCCTCGCGAACGTACAGTTGATGCCGATGTTCCAGTGGAACATCGGCATCAACTGTACGTTCGCGAGGCGGGGAAGAGACGCTACTTGGCCAAGGTGTGCGGGGTTGCTGTGCTGCCCTCCGCGGTCTCCACTGTCTCGTCCGACGGATCCTGCGCCTGGGCGCCGAGGTGACCGCGTGTGAGCTTGTTGATGATCATGGCAATGGCACCATCGCCGGTCACGTTCGTGGCCGTGCCGAAGCTATCCAGGGCAATGTAGGCCGCAAACATGAGTCCCACCTCGACCTCGCCGAAGCCGAGCATCTGCGCCAGCAGGCCCGCCGCTGCAGCGATCGCGCCACCGGGGACGCCGGGGGCGGCGATCATCATGACACCCAGCATCAGGATGAACGGCAGGTAGGAGCCGAAGGAGACGTCACCGCCGGTGAGCAAGAGTACGGCGATCGAGAAGCAGGTGATCTTCACCATGGACCCAGACAAGTGGATCGTGGCACACAGCGGCACCACGAAGCCGGCAACCGAGTCGGAGACGCCATTCTTCTTTGTTGAGGCGAGCGTTACGGGGATGGTTGCCGCTGACGATGAGGTGCCAAGGGCCGTGAAGTACGCATCGCGCATATTCCACAGTGCCTTCAGCGGGTTCGTCCCCGACATGGCGCCAGCAATTGAGTACTGGGCCAGCAGGACAACGAGGGTCAACCCGAAGGAGACCACGGCCACCAGCAGGAACTTCGTGACGACCGTGACGGCGGAGCCGCTCGCCGAAAGATCCAGGAAGATGCCGAAAATGAACAGCGGCAATGCGGGCACGATGATGCGCCGAATCACGGACTCGATGATGGTACGGAACTCGACGGCTCCGCGAAAGAGCACCTTGCTGTGGAACGCCGTCAAGCCAATACCAAGGATGAACGCGAGCACCAGCGCGCTCATGACATCGATTACTGGCGGAAGGACGATCTCGGTGGCCGAGCCGCCGGGGCTACCCACCACCGTGAGGTACGGGGTGAATCCCGATCCGGAGTCCTTGCCGAACCCTTCCAGACCGCCGCCGGAGAGTGTGGAGGTGAAAAGCCCCCGGCTCACGAAGTAGGCGAGCAGGCCGGCAAGGATCGTGGAGCCGTACGCGATCACGGCCGTGATCCCGAGCCACTTGCCGGCTCCCTTGCCCAGTTCGGCGATCGCGGGCATGACAAGCCCCAGGATGATCAGCGGGACAACAAAGCCCAAGAACCCCGAGAAGATCGAGTTGTACGTCAGGAACACCCCGCCGAGCCACACGGGCATTACGGGGCCGGCCAGAATGCCCAGGACGATGGCTATGACAATCCAGCCGAGTAGGGGAATTGATTTCAACAGCTTCATGGGAGGTCCTCAGGTAGGAGGGTTTGGAACGCGCGGATGTGCGCAACATCATTGTGGCGCAGGACACGCCTCAGCAATAGTAGGCGGTGCGGGCCATTCCTGGAAATCGGGTGCCCGCGCCCGTCCCCTTTTTTCGCGCCCGTCCGGACAGACGCGAAAAGAGGGGACGGGCGCGGGCCTGCCGCCACAAGCTCAGCGGCGGCCGTGCCAGCGGTACTCCAGCTCGGGCCGGCCGGGGGAGCCGTGGCGGGGAGCCTTGGTGGCGGAACCGGTCTCGGTGAGGTGGTCCAAATACCGGCGGGCCGTGACCCGGGACATGCTCAAGGCCGCGGCCACTTCAGTTGCCGAGGCCGGTGCCGGCGCCGCACGCAGCCAATCGGTCACGGCCGCCAGGGTTTCCACGAGCATGCCCTTGGGGAGCTGCAACCTGCCGCTGGGGCGCAGCGTTGCCAGGGCACGGTCCACGGCGTCCTGGCTGGTCAGGGTTCGCCCTGCCAGCACGTCGTGATAGCTCCGGTAGCTTTCCAGCTTCTCCCGGAACGCGGCAAAGGTGAAGGGCTTGATCAGGTAGGCCGAAATGCCCAGGGCAATCGCCGAACGCACCACCTGGCTCTCCCGCACGGCAGTGATCGCCACGACATCCGGGACCAGTCCCAGGCCGTGGATGCGCCGGAGCAGGTCCAGCCCGTGGCCGTCCATGAGGTTCATGTCCAGCAGGATCAGGTGAATCGGTGCGGTGGCAGAATCGTTGAGCACGGCGAGGGCGGCACTCATGCCATCCGCCGTGGCCGCCACCTCAAATCCGTCCAGCCGCCGCACATAGTCCGCGTGGGCGTGGAGGGCAACGGGCTCATCGTCCACCACGAGAACCCGGATGGTTGTGCTCGCGGTCATGGCTTTTCCGTCCGTTCGGTTGTTGGTGCCAAGGGCACGACGACGGACAGGACAGCGCCGCCGTCGTTCTCGGCTGTGATGCTGCCACCCAGGGCGGCCGTGGCGCGGCGGATCAGGGCCATGCCATAGCCGCGACCGCCGGGGGCGATGGAGGGCTTGTCCGAGGTGCCGATGCGCCCCAAGTCATCCAGGTTGGTGGTGGGCAGGCCGGGGCCGTTGTCCGCAACGGTGATGGTGAGGTGACCGTCGGCCACCAACAGATCCGCCCAGACGGTGGGTTTTGCCGGCGCTGAACCGTGGGAGCCGGCCGCTGCGGCGTCAATGGCATTGTCCACCAGATTGCCCAGCAGGGTCACCAGTTCACGCATGTCCAGCAGCTCCGGCGGCAGGGTGCCGGAACCGCTCAATTCCAGGCCCACGCCCCGTTCCTGCGCCTGGGCGACCTTGCCCAGTAGCAGCGCAGTAAGAAAGGGTTCATCCAGGGTGCCCACAAACGCGCCGCCCAGCCGGATGGACTGTTGCAGGTCGCCGTTGGCGAAGTCCAGTGCCTCCGTGGCCCGGTCCAGTTCAATCAGCGAAATGATGGCGTGGAGCCGGTTGGCGTGCTCGTGGTTTTGCGCGCGCAGGGCTTCCACCAGGGTCTCGGTGCTCGTGAGGCTGCCGGCCAGGCGGGTCAGTTCGGTGTGGTCGCGCAGGGTCGCCACGGTTCCGGCAGGGGTGTTGGCGCCCGGGAGGCGGGCCGCCCGCTGGCTGACCACCAGCAGCCGCTCGCCTGCGGAGTGGACCTCGTCCGTGGCCGTGCGCCCGCTGAGCAGCAGTTCCTTGAGGGAAGCGGGTAGCTGCAGCGAATCCACCGGCTGCGCGGTGCCTAAGGCGGGCGCCGAACCGGCGGCGGGCACGGTGCCGCCCGGTGGTGCCAACCCCAGCAGAAGGGCCGCATGATCGTTGTACAGCACCAGGTGACCGCCGGTGTCCACCAGCACTAGGCCCTCACGCACCGAGTGCAGCACAGATTCGTAGTAGACAAAAAGTTGGGCAAGTTCCTCAGGACCCCGGCCCATCGTGACCCGGTTGAGGTAGCGGCCCAGCAGCCAGGCAGCCAGTGAACCCGCCAGCAGCAAGGCCGCCGACAGTCCGAACAGCTCCGGCAGTCGGGCGTTGACCAGTATCTGCACGTTGCTGACCGTCATACCGGTCGCCACCATCCCCCTGACCGTCCCGGCAGCGTCCTTGACCGGGACAATCACCCGCACGGAGGGACCCAGTGTTCCGGCCGTGGTCTCAAAGTGGATGTGACCGGCCTGCGCCTCGGCGATGGATCCCACATAGGGGCGGCCAATCTGGGCGGGGTCCGGGTGCGTCCAGCGGATGCCGTGGGGGTCCATGATGGTCACAAAATCCACGTCAGCATCCCTCATGACGGCCAGCGCATAGTTCTCCAACGCCGCCGAGGGGTCGGCGGTGGCAGCAGCCTCAAGTACCACGGGGCTGTCCGCCAGTGTGGTGGCGACGGACAACATGCGCTGGCGGGTCTGCTCATAGGTGCGGGATCCGGCGTCGGCTATCATGACAGCCGCCAAGGCTGAGCTCAGGAGCAGCACGAACAGGAGGTTCGCGGCGAACAACCGCCGGGCAATGCTCCACTTGCGCCAAAACATGATGTTCCCTCTCCCTACGACCAATATGAACGCAACCGTGAGATAAGTCACTCCCGGCCGCAATCTTGTGTGAGAGGGATCGCACACCCCACCCACCAATGCTAGTCATCGAAGACCACAAGGAGTGACCATGAGCTCTCAACGACGAGGGACCGCCACAGCCACCAAGGCTGCGCGCCGCAGGCTGGACAAAACCCATTGGCTGTACATCGCAGTCATCGCCGCTGTGGTGTTCGGGGCGGCGATCGGCCTGCTGGCCCCCGAACTGGGCAAGGCACTGAAGCCGCTCGGGACCATGTTCATCTCGCTCATCAAGATGGTGATTGCCCCCATCATTTTCTGCACCCTGGTGATCGGGGTTGGCTCCATCGCCAAGGCCGCAACCGTGGGCAAGGTGGGCGGCCTGGCGCTGCTGTACTTCATGACCATGTCCACCGTGGCCCTGGGTATTGGCCTGGTGGTGGGCAACATCATCCACCCCGGCGCCGGGCTGAAGCTGCAGCCCTACGAAGCCGCCGGCGGTGCCGAGGAGAATTCCACTGTGAAGTTCCTGATGGGGATGATCCCGGGCGACATTCCCGTCCTGCCCACCCTGGTGCTTGCGCTGATGGTTGGGTTCGCCGTGCAGTCCCTGGGCAAGTCAGGTGAACCTGTCCTGAACGGCGTCAAGCACATCCAAAAAGTGGTGTTCAAGCTGATGACAATGATCATGTGGCTGGCCCCGATCGGTGCCTTTGGCGCCATTGCCGCCGTGGTGGGTGCCACCGGCTGGGCGGCGATCGGCTCCATGGCCATCCTCATGGGTGCGTTCTACCTGACCTGCGCCCTGTTTATTGTGATCATCCTGGGCAGCCTGTTGCGCCTGGTCACCGGCCTGAACATCTTCACCCTGATGCGCTACCTGGCCCGCGAATACCTGCTGATCTTCGCCACATCCTCCTCCGAGTCTGCCCTGCCGCGCCTCATGGCCAAGATGGAGCACGCCGGAGTATCCAAGCCCGTGGTGGGCATCACCGTCCCCACCGGCTACTCGTTCAACCTTGACGGCACGGCCATCTACCTGACCATGAGCGCCCTGTTCATCTCCACCGCCATGGGCCTGCCCATGAACCTCGGCGAGCAGATCGGGCTGCTGGTCTTCATGGTGGTCGCCTCCAAGGGTGCCGCCGGTGTCACTGGGGCCGGCCTGGCCACGCTCGCCGCCGGGCTGGCCGCCCACAAGCCGGTGCTGCTGGACGGCATGGGCGTGATTGTGGGCATCGACAAGTTCATGTCGGAGGCCCGCGCTCTCACCAACTTCACCGGAAACGCCGTCGCCACTTTGCTGATCGGCAAGTGGACCCGTGAGCTGGACATTGACAAGGCCCGGGAAGTGCTGGCCGGCCGGGACCCCTTTGACGAGCTGTCCCTGGATGAAGACGGTCACGGGTACGACGGCGGATCGCCGGAAGTCCCAGCGGGCACCGCGCCGGCAGAGCGCGAACGGGTTCCCGCAGCGGTCTAGCGTCCCTGACCCCCCCCCATTCGGCGAGTCTGACCGAACACCGGAGAAAACGAAAGTTGTCAACATCGGGGTTGGCAGGGGTTCGTCAAGATCGGGTGGGGAGGGGGAAGGGTGGG